>NZ_JBLIQL010000034.1:0-36688 GCF_047525655.1 Pontibacter sp. 13R65 | reverse complement strand
GATTTAAAATCTTTATCCCGAATAATTAAAGTTACAGTTCCTCCGTCCATCCAGAGTTGAACATCTTCAATTGTTAGTTTATCTGAAGTATTGAACACTTTTATAATTTGTTATTTTCGCACAACGGTTAGTACAGGCTGCGAACGAGGCGCAGCCGAGTGTGGAGCCTGTGCCGTGTTGGTGGAAGCTTTTCTTAATCATATGGTGCGACTGCTATGATTTTAAAGCCGTTCTCTTTTTTCTGTATGTTAAGCGTTATGTCGGCAGCAAAGTACAGCCTGTCCTTTTTTACAAATCCTTTTAGTTTTTTGTCAAAGGTCGACACTTTTGCCCAGTTGGATTGCATGTATCCAGAATCAGGGTCTAACTGAAGCATTGGGTAGACAAGAACTGCTTTCTTTTCAGCATTTTCTTTGGGTTTACTGTACACCACTAAGGCACTGTCTATACCTATGGCCATCATCTATCGTATCGACTTGGGCCTTGTAAAGCTTGTAAGACTGCACGTAAGGGAACAGGTAGGTATCATCTTCTTCGACTGTCCCGCCTAACTCCAAAACTTGCTTCAACTTCTCGAATCCGTTGCTATACCTGATGAACTCCTGCAGGAAGGCTTCTTTGCCGTACAGACCACCTCCATAGGAAACGGCTGCGCTGTCGTCCACTACACTTAAAACAAAGGCAGTATCTTTTCTTTCGCTCGCCTCAATTAGCTGCTTGACAAATAGGCTCAGGTCAGGCAGAGCTTTCGTTTCATCAACTGGCTGAACTGAGATTGTCTGGTACGATAACTTATCTTGCCCCTTGCTTGATTCACAGGCATTCAATCCGCATAAGAAGCTAAGGAGTATTAAGTTTTTCTTCATAATTCAAGTTACCACCAACGTACTGGGCTTTGCTGTGGCGTAGCTACAGTAAAGGTGTGGTTGTAACTTGTTATTCTTTATTTTGTAGATATTCTTCAGTTTCAAAAGACTCAAAGGCTCCTTGTCTCAGTTTGGCTGTTAGGGTAGCACACACTTCTTTGCTTCCAACTACCCCAAACTCTTTCTGATAATCATGATTGGTTACTAGAATGTAGTCGGATTGATGAAGGAGCTTAATTGTTTTACTGTTCAAGCCAGCCAAAGTATCATCAAAGTCAACCCATCGGTTTGGGAATTGCTCTTCTATCCATCTAATAAAATCATGCTCCTTAATTTCTTCTCTGCTAAATAGATAGAAGTAGTTTCCGTATTGGTAGGGATAGAAGAAACCATCTTTAGGGTAAATTAGTAGCTCCTGCTCTATTTTCTTGCTAAGACCAAACCAAGTCTTTCTTTCTTTTTTGAATAACTTAAACTTGACACCCAACTCACTCAACTCATCAAAAGACATCACATATTGATAGTCTGGCAGAATAAACTGATAAATGCTGTAACCGTCAAGCTTTAGAAGTTCATATACCAAAGTTTCTTCAATCTCTGAATCGAAGTCAATGCGAGTTTTCATTTCTTCTCCGACAGGATGAAACAATGCTATGTAATGCTTCTTTTTCAATTGATTCTAATATGTTACAACTACTTGCTAAACGGAGTATTCGGTTTATCTGCACTATGGATAGAGGTTACTCTGCCCTTTTGATAAGCGCTTTTGCTGATCCAGCCCTGTTGCTCTATCCTCTTCATGCTATTAGTATATATTTCTTTCTAAATATAATCATTTTCTACAGATTATCCAGCGGACTAATGATCTTATCCAGCGCATGCGCTGTTACATGCGTGTAAATCTCAGTCGTCTTGCTCGACCGGTGCCCCAGCAGCACCTGAATATACCGAAGATCCGTGCCTTGCTCGAGCAAATGGGTGGCAAACGAGTGCCGGAGCGTATGCGGCGTGCATTTGGTCCTGATGCCTGCTTTCTCCACACAGGCCCTGAACACATTCCGGGTGCTGTCCACGGTGTACTGCCCGCCAAACTGGCCCTCAAAAAGCCACTCCTTTGGCTTGTACACTTTATAGTAGGCCCGCAGGCTCTCCAGCAGGCGCTGCGAGAGCAAGGTGGTGCGGTCCTTTTTGCCCTTGCCGCCACGTATCAGCAGCAAGTTTCTCTTCGACTGCACATCCGTCAGCTTCAGGTTGATCACCTCCCCTATCCGCAGGCCTCCTGCGTAGAGCAGCTGCAGCAGGCAGCGGTGCTTCAGATTGTCGGTGGCCTGCAATATACGGCCCACCTCCTCCTTGCTCAGCACCGTAGGCAGGCGCTCAGCCTTCCCGGGGCGCTCCACTTCATCCAACCGCATGCTGTGGCGTCCTAATACCCGCTGATAATAGAACTTCACGGCGTTGACTGATTGGTTTAGGAAGGAATTAGAGTACTGCTGTGACTGCATCATGCTGCGGTGATAGGCGTTGATCTCCTCTGCCCCGAACGCCTGGATGGCTTCGAGCCCTTTGGTCTTGTGTCCGTTGAGAAAGCGCAGCAGCAGGCTGTGGTAGGTGCGGATGGTGGAGAGGCTGTAGTTGAGCAGCAAGAGCTTCTCCAGGTAAGGCATGGGGCAAGGAAGGTAGCCGGGCAGCTTCTGGTAGCTCTGCTCCCAGAGCCGGGCCTGCAGGGCCATATCCTTTATCTTTAGCTGCTGGCTCAGCCACACCTGCGCCAGGCCATCCAGCGCATCGACCAGCAGGTGCCAGCTGCGGCTATCGGGGGGCACCGCAAAACAGCGGGCCTCCGGCAGCCACTGGCACACGCTGCAGTTCTTGAGCTTCACATACAGCGTGCGGTCGTAGGCAAAGCTGAGTTGTATTAGCTCCTTGCCTTCGTGCAGCAGGGGCTGCAGGCGCACGACGGGTAGCTCGGGCCACTTCTCCAGTGGCTCCGACTGCCCCTTGCCTGCCGCCAGCACCACGGTTCCCGCAGCAGGCCGGAGCCGCTTTGGCCGGTTCAGGTAGCGCGAATCTACCCTGGCCATGCCTTCAAAGTGGCGGTGCAGCAACTCGATACAATGCTCAGAGCGGTGCATAACAAAGCACTTATAGGTTTTGCTGTACTTTACCCAGGTAGCCTCCTTTAGTCTTTTGTTTATGAACGGGTTGGGCTTATGCCAGAGGCGGACATAAGGCTTTCCCTCATGCTCCAGGGCGTTGAGGAAGATAACTGACTGTGAAGTGGTATAGGGCATGGTGCTTAAGACAAGAACATGTGAAACAAGCACATTTCTCTCCTTTAACCGTAAATTATCCGTATAGATCCGTAAGTATCCGGATAATCCGGATATATTCGATTACGTACGGCTAGCAGAACAGGCATGGAGAAAGCTGAAAGGACATGCGGGCAATGCGGGGAGGCGCTGACAGGCAGGGCAGACAAGAGATTCTGCTCCGACCAGTGCCGGGCCACGGCAGGCAACGAGAGAAAGCTGAGGGACAGGGGCGAGAAAATCATGCGGGAGATCAACGCCCTGCTGCGCCACAACCGGCAGGTGCTCCACAAGGCAAGCCCGGAGGGGAAGACCACCCTTCGCAGGCAGGTACTGGAGCTGGCAGGCTTCGACTTCCGCTACTTCACCCACCAGTACCGCACTCAAAAGGGCAACCTGTACAGCTTCTGCTACGACTATGGCTATCTGCTGCTGCCCGAGGAGAAGGTGCTCATCGTCAATTGGCAGTCCTATATGGACAGGAACTCATCTTAATTGCAGAATTTTCCAAACCCATAAAATGACTCTTTTACGAAATTCCCCTCCCTTCCGGCAGCCGGTTCCAAAAATGCACCTACAGCACAGCTAGGGACATACACCTGTTCCCGCTTTGCCATTTTAAAAATCAAAAGTCAAAGTGTATACTTGAGACGAGAAACCGAGACGGATATGAAGGCAGGATGCCCCCGAATCTCTATTCAGGATCAGAAGCTAGAGCATCCAACCAATGCCCTTAACGAATATGGATGCGAGCAGCTCTAAAAAGAAAGCCAATTGCTTCCGCTACATGGATTACCTAAAGCGGAAAGCCAATACCTTATAAAGGTAAAGTATCAGGAGGAGTTAGCTAAAAGCCGCCCTCTTAATTACCAGGAACTGCCTACTTATTCCCTGCACCACATCATACAGTTGTTATATAAATCTTGAAAAATTACTACTTAAAAAGCGGCAACATAATGTTAGAATTCACGACTGCATAGCTGAGGGCAAATTTTGTTATAACGAGCTAGCCCTATTTAGTTTCCGGAATAATAGAATAAGCTTGTTTAAGACCACCTAAATCAATGGTGATATAATCGAGCATGACGCCAGGATCGATGCTGTACACCTTTAGCACATGCTTTCCTGATTTTAAAGGGGGCAGTTTGATGAAGCGCTGTGCCCGGTTCTGCAACACATTTTGCTTCCACTCGTCACTTCTGCCAACGGTTTTAAAGTCAACCACCTGCACCGGTCCATCATCTACAGAAACAGCATAGCGCAAACTGTATTCGTTTGTGAGCGGGTGCGTTGGCAGGGTGTTTACCGTAACCACCGGAGAGGCTGCTTCTGATACAACATAAAAATCATATTCTACTGTGGCTGCTGTTTGTTTTACCTGGTCTGTTTCCTTTACCGGAGCTGATTGTAAGGGTAGTGCCATCAGAGAATTTCCGGCGTAACCCAGACCATCTACCAAGGTCCAGGTAGCAGCCCCCTTATCTGTTTTGCGGCTGAAGTTACTGGCATGCATGGCTACATAACCGTTTGTCTCTCTAAATTCTTTATCTGTTTTCAAATCTGTATTCGTGGGTGCCACCGCAATCACAGCTACCCTATAGATTTCTCCCCCCCCTTTCACAGTTATATAGCCCTGAGCTAACTTCTTTTTAGGCAGTTTATTCCAGTCTATACTCACCCACAGACGGCGCTCCTTCTGACCCATTTCAGAAGTTAATACCCCTTGGGTTTCTGATACTTTTATCCATTTGCCGGATGTGCTAACTTTCCAGTTTACTTCTTGCTGGCTTGTCAGGAACACATCGAGGAAGTAGCGTTGACTGCCCCAGGGACTGAAGGTTGGTAAGGTGAACTGTCCTCCCGGCAGATTTAAAAGCGAAGAATCTTTTTCTACAAAACCTTCCGGCGCTACTTCCCAGGCAGTGCCAGGAGCGGGCTTGGTAAAGGTTGGTAAAACCGGCTCATGGTATACCGGTAGGTCTCGCGGCTGCAGCGACATCATACCACGCCACTTGCCGTTACTGAGTTGGGTATTAAAGTAATTTGTTTCTTTTACGATGCCTGCATAAGCTTGCCGGGCCAGTTGTGCATAGTCTTGCGCGCTAGTCCGGTTTTGCTGGGCATAGAGCTTGTGCTTGTCGCGGTACAGGAACTTTTGATTCATGAGCGAGGCCCCTACAACCGGGTAATAAACCAGTTGGTAAAAAGCATCTGCCTGTTCAGAGCTTACTTCCTTTCGTAGTTGTTTTACTTGCTGCTCCAGGGCAGCATACTTCTCCAGGCGCTGCTGCGCCTCATCACCGTAGTAAAAATGATTATAGCTGGTGTAATTGGTCTGGGTGGTGGGTTCTGTTTGGCTCCAGCCCATAAACTCCGGTTTCCGCTCAAAAGCCAGCTGGTAATACTGCCACATCACCTCGTTTAGCTGCAGGCCCCGCTCCTTACCAAATATTCCGGCCAGCCAGTCCTGCTGATGCTGCTTTACATAGCTGCTCTCTTTTAGAAACGGCTCCACCCCGTAGGCCATATCCAGGAAAAGTTGTATAGTATACTCCAACGGTTTTATATCGCCTACGTTGAGCACCCACAGCTCCTCCGATTTCATTTCGTAGGCTTTGGCCATTTCTGCTCTTATTAAAGCCGGATGCGTGCTGCTAAGCCACAGGTAGTCGTGCGGTCGACCCCAATAGGAGGCGTGGTAATATACGCCCGATCCTCCAGCTCGCTGTTGCTCCTGCTTGTTGCTAAACCGGTGGATATAGCCGTAATTATCGTCGGGCCACACAATGGTGATATCTTCTGGCAGCTTCATACCCTGGTCGTAAATTTCGAGCACCTCTTTATAGGTAGTAAAAGCCTGTGGCACGGCAGCCACATTTTTGTTAACGTGCTTCTGAAGCATGTTCCGCTGGTCTGCAATGATCTGCTCCAGCATCCTGGCAGCCTCCGATCTGTTGCTGGCTCCTTCCATACCACTGTCGTGTATACCGCGCATGCCGAGTGTGTAAACGGCTTCTATGCCTGCTGATTCTGCCACCCGCTTTTCCCAATAATTGGCTACTGCTTTTTTGTTGCTAAAATAGTCGAAGGAGCCCATCGTTTTTTCGTTCCACTCATCTACGTTGTTGCGCAGCATGGGCTCAGCATGCGAAGTTCCTACCAAAATACCAAAGGCATCAGCTACTTTTGGGTTACCAGGGTAATGGAAAAAGGCTTTGGTGCTGGGGTGCATGGCTGGCCAGATCAGGTTGGCCTTCAGGCGGAGCAGGAGCTCAAAAATTTTGGCATAGGTGTTGGGGCCAATGTCTTTTATATCGGTATCTATGTTCTGCGCCGCCCAGGGCTGCAGCCCCCAATCTTCGTCGTTCAAGAAAATGCCACGGTACTTTACAGAAGGAGGTGCTGAGACAAAAGCAACATCCGAGAGTGTCAGCACCTTCTGAGGCACCGGCTTCACATCGGCCCACCAATACCAAGGCGACACGCCCATTTTTTCAGAAAGATGAAAAACACCATAAGCCGTTCCTCTTTTATCGCTTCCGGCTACCACGAGTAATTGGCTGATATTCGGCAGCGGATCCTTGATAACCTCCAGCGCAAAGGCTTCCCATTTTCCTTTCAGACTGCTGCCTACTCCCGACCGCCTATCAAGCACCTGCTGCACCACCCGCGACTCTACCTTGCCTAGCAGGATAACATTACCGGCTGCCTTTGTTAGATCGGTGAGCACTGCCGGTTTGTAACCCGTCACCAGCTCAATATCCTGCGCGAGTAAGGTGGCAGCAATGGAATCCAGTTTCGCTTCAGCTGGGTCGTATACAATTTGTACTTTGGTGGAGGCATCTACCAGCACAAAGTTTTGAGCGGAAACAGGTAGCGCAGGGAAAGAAATCAGCAGCAGAAAAGAAAGGATATGTTTCATGGTATAAGTTTGTGGGGAAGATGTAGCTAAACCAATAAGGTGTAGAACTCAAAAATAGCTCCCTCTGTTTTAGATGTTATCCTGCGATATCCTGTTCCGGAATTCTACCCGCACTGGCCATTCTTTAGGCTTGCCTTGCCCAAACGTTGGCAGCTTGCTGCCAATTATTCTAATGGAAAAAGCCTTCCGGAGGAGTTTTAGCTCAACGTGTTCCAAGGGTTTCCGGGCGCTGGCCGGATGTCTTTAACTGATAAAGCTCAGGCCAAAGCAGCTTATTGCTACCTCGTCCTGAGCTTTATTATTAATAAGTTATATAGTGTAACTGCCGCAGCAGTTGTAGAATTTATTGCATGCTCAGCGCTTTGTTGTTGAGGTCTTTGCCTTTAGAAACCTGCTTCGACATGTCTTTAAAGTCTTTGGCGTCGAGCTTCACATTCTGTGTCAGAGGCCCCAGCACCTTTACAACTGGCTCCTGCGTCTCGTTGTAAGTAAGACCAGTAACGCTCATGTTTTTGGTATTGAAGATCGTAATAGCCGGACCGGTTTCTGTTATTACCTGCACATTCTTGAGCGTAATACCATCAGCATCTACGGCAGTAATTCCTTTCTTTGCTTTTAAGATCGCATCTTCGAGGTGCACGTTTTTAAGGTTCATTTCAGGGAGACCTTGCAGCGCCAGGGCCTGGTTAGCACCCGATACCCGAATGTTCTTCATGTAAATGTCTTTAAACGATGGGGTTTCTTCCGTAACTGGCACCAGTGCTGCGGCTTTTACTTCTCCGCTGCCTTTCTCAGCCTCATCCATAACAGGTGACTTGCCGCCGTAGAACAGGTTAAAACTGATAGCTTGTGTAGGGATATTAATCATGTCGATGTTGGAGATATAAATGTTCTCTACCAAACCACCACGACCACGTGTGCTTTTAAAGCGCAAACCAATATCGGTTCCCATAAACGTGCAGTTAGAAACGTGCACATTCTTAACACCACCAGACATCTCGCTGCCTACTACAAAGCCTCCATGACCATGGTATACCACGTTGTTCTTCACGATAACATTCTCTGTCGGCATGCCACGATCACGACCGTCTTTGTCTTTGCCTGACTTAAAACAGATGGCATCGTCGCCCACATCGAAGGTGTTGTTATATACCAGTGCATTTTTACACGACTCCAGGTCCAGGCCGTCGCCGTTCTGTGAGAACCAAGGGTTACGCACATTCAGGTTACGCAGAATAATATCTTCGCACATGTTGGGGTGCAGGTTCCAGGCAGGCGAGTTCTGAAAGGTAGGCCCATCTAACAACACCGTTTTACAGCTTACCAGGCTCAGCAACACGGGGCGCAGGAAGTCCTTTATCGGTTCAAACTGCTGGATATCCTTATAATCAGGCACATTAAAATTGGTAGTGCTGGTGTAGCCTGTTTTCACTTTTTGGTTCGGAAACCAAATTCTTTTGTCGTCGCTGAGTACACCACCCGATTTAACTAAAGCATTCCATTGGCCATCCGTCATCTTTACTTTTTTGACAGGCCGCCAGGCCTCGCCGTTCCCATCGAACGTGCCGGAGCCGGTTATAGCAATATTCTCTAAGTTTACCCCGGAGATCGGCGACTGGCAACGTACCGTGTTCAGTCCCTCAAAACTTACTTTAACCAATGGGTAATCGTCGAAGTCTTTACTAAAAAGTACTAAAGCACCGGCCTCAGCATGCAGGTTAATGTTGCTCTTCAGCACAATAGGTCCGGTTAGCCACATACCTCGCGGAATAATAACTGTACCGCCCCCCTTAGCTGCAACTGCCTCGATGGCTTGTTCAAAGGCTTTAGTGTTTTTAGTTAGGCCATCGCCAACGGCACCAAAGTCAGTAATTTTTGCGCTGTTGTTCGGAAAAGAAGTTTCTTTTACGCGTGGCATGTTAAACTCTATGCCTTCATAAATATCAAAGTTATCTGCAGCAGATGCAGGAGCTGCAGCTGTTGCAGCTGTAGATGAAGTAGCTGTGCCGGCTGTTGGCTGCTGCTGACAAGAGGAAAACAGCATACCCGCCGTTCCCAGAAAAATAGCCAAGCGGCTTGCAAAAATTTTACTGGCTTTCATATTTTTTATAAAATAGTAACTAATGTAAAATGAATAAGTTTTAGGTAAATTTTGAATGAGTGGATGTGAGAATGAGAGATTAATAATGGCGGTTTACAGGTGAATAAACCTGAAATGACCTGCCTCACTTAAAACTGAACCATACACAGGTTCAACCTACATGTTGATTCACCCATTCACTCATTTTCTCATCCACTCATTCAAAAATTTTAAGGCGTGATTCTGAACCAATCGTAATCAGCGAATCCGGAGTCGTTAATCTTGTCTTGGCGCACAGCAAAAACGCCTACTTTGGCCCCTATCCATTTACCTGGCATGGCAGTGAGAGGAGTTCCTGCATTCTTAAACTGGGCCCCATCTTCGCTATAGCTGAACTGGCATTTACCTCCTTTATCTACTTTTACTCTGAAATACACTTCGTTTCCGTTTAATTTACCTAACAGCTCCTCTGTATCGGGTGTGCCTTTTTCAGCTTTTTGGCCGGAGGTGTAAGCCAGGTAAATGCCATCCGATTTGCTTACCAGCGAAATATGTCCGTAAGAATCGCCCATCACAATAAGGCCGGTGCGCTCGTTCTGGAGCTTCTCGTTTGGTGTAAATTTGAGCTTAGTAGTGGCAGTGAAGGTTTCGGCAGGGAATTTCTGCAAAAGCAGGTTCGGCACATCCCAAAAATTTTTATAATTCTCAGGCAACTGATCTGTAAACAGGCGTAACTGACCTTTAGCTGGGTTTAAAAAAGCCCAGGTTGATTTCGGATTAGCATGCCATTGCCATTGCAGCCCCAGCTTATGTCCATCAAATTCATCAGATTCTGCAGGAGTGGCTACCGGGTAGTTTTTGCCTACGGCAGGTTTGCGGTGTGTGAGCACAGGCTGCCCCTTGCCATCGCGGTCGTTGTCTTCACCAATAACAGGCCAATCGTTTTTCCATTGCATAGGCTGCAGGTGCACAATACGGCCATAGGCTTCCACATCCTGGAAATGAACAAACCAGTCTTCTTTCCCATTCGGCGTATCTACCCACGCGCCCTGGTGCGGCCCGTTGATAGGCGTGCTGCCCTGGTCCATCACAATTTTCTCTTCGTAGGGGCCATAAATATTTTTGGAGCGCAGCACCAGCTGCCAGCCAGTAGAAACACCACCTGCCGGTGCGAAAATATAGTAATAGCCGTTGCGCTTATAAAATTTAGGACCTTCTACAGTGGGGTGATTGTCGTGCCCATCAAATACCATCACGCCCTCATCCAGCACTTCGGTGCCCTCCGGGTTCATTTTGTTTAATGTTAAAATACTTTTGATGCCTGCTCTGCTACCAGCCCAGCCATGCACCAGATAAGCCTGCCCGTCTTCGTCCCAGAAAGGGCAAGAGTCGATTAAACCTTTGCCTTCTTTTACCAGCACCGGCGCTTCCCACTTACCAGCAGGATCTTTTGTTTTCACCATGTAAATTCCAAAGTCCGGATCGCCCCAGTAGATGTAGAACTCACCGTTGTGGTGCCTGATGGCAGGTGCCCACACGCCGTTGCCATGCTGTGGTTTGGAAAAGTGATCGTAAGGAGTCAGGCGATCCAGGGCATAGCCTATAATTTTCCAGTTCACTAAATCTCTCGAATGCAAAATCTGCAGGCCTGGCACGGCGTTAAAGCTGGAAGAGGTCATGTAAAAGTCCTCGCCTACTCGGCAGACATCCGGATCGGAATAATCGGCATAAAGCACCGGGTTCTTATAAGAGCCCCTGCCCTGGTCTGCTACCCACACCTGCGACACATCGCCAGTTGGGGAAGAAACTGCTTTGTCGGCAGCCGGTGTTGCAGAACGAGTAGAAGAACGTGTAAAAAGCTGTTCGCTCTTACAGCCAAGTAAAAGAAGTAAACTGAAAGCCAGGTACTTTTTAGATTGCATGTTTAGATTATTGGTTAAAACTTAATTGAATTGCCAAACAAATATAGCAGCACAAACGGCAGCACCATAGCAAACGCTACTGAATCGTTTGTTCTAGTGCTGCCATTGCTTTACTCTCTTATAAGCGCTACTCGCTTTACCTGCTTCTGTTTGCCGATCTGCAACGAGTAAAGATACATACCACTGGTCAGGCTATTGCCTTTTTGGTCGGTACCGTTCCATGCTACTTCATAAGCACCTGGTGTAAGCGGAGCATCCATTAAGTAGGCTATTACTTTGCCAGAAAGATCCAGTATACTAACCGTCACGTATTCTTTCTGCTTGGTTTCGAATGTAAAAGAGATCTTGTCGGAAAAAGGGTTTGGATAGGCTGCTGAACCAAGGTCCGTTTTGGACTCCTTGCTGCCGGTAAGGGTACCGTTTTCGATGATCCAGTTTAAATATACTTCCAGGTTGGTATAGCCATCTGCGTTTACCGTGTTGTGGTCGTTGGCATTGTTGGGGTCAAGACCCTGGGCAATTTCCCACTCATCCGGCATGCCATCATTATCGTTATCTAAAGGCGCCCCCAGCGACTCGAGTACCGGCCAGCTGCCCACATCTGTCTGCGAATCTATAATACCTTTATAGCCTGTTTTAGAACCGTTGTAGGTTGCTGTTCCTGTTCGAACTTCTTCTACCACTCTGGCATCTACGGCATCGCGTTTTAAGCTGGCACCTACCTTCTCCAGCACCGCCACGTAAGCTTCTTCAGCTGTATGTGTAGTGGCCAGCTCATACTCTATGGGCTCCGCTAACTTAGCAGCACCATTCCGTGCAGCTTCTGGAACCCTGCTGTCATAATCTACTCCACCATTCCAGTTGTCGGCCGTAACGGCTGCATTACCCACTACATGATTACCATCTATGAAGAACTTGCCGTAGCCATCACCGAACTTCGGATCGCTCTCAAATGAAACCTGCATGATGCGCCGGCTTCTGTTGGCAGGTGTGGTCGGACCTGGTTTATAGTAGTTGTTCACGATATTATAGTTGCCGTTCTCGCCACCGTAGGCACTGTTGCCTAGCCAGTTATAGATCACATTGTTTCTAAAATCGACGTGCTCATTCGGCACCGAGCCATTATTAATGCCGGAGCGCCCACCTCCGTTAAACCGAGGGTTACGGCTATTATGGTGCGCCAGCAAATTATGATGGAAGGTGGCTCTGTCGCCTCCCCAGATGCCACCATAGCCGTGGTTATCTTTTTCGTGGAAAGACTTGTTTAAACTCTCGCTCAGCAGGCACCATTGCATGGTAAAGTCCTGGTTCGCATAAAAAGAGGAGCACTCGTCTATCGACCAGCTCATGGAGCAGTGATCTATAATGATGTTTTTGCGGTATCTTCCCCACAGGGCATCCTGCTCATTTCTGGTAAGGTCGCCCATTCTGAAACGGAGGTAACGGATAATCACGTTGTCGGCATCTACCGTCATT
Organism: Pontibacter sp. 13R65; assembly: GCF_047525655.1. Lineage (NCBI taxonomy): Bacteria > Pseudomonadati > Bacteroidota > Cytophagia > Cytophagales > Hymenobacteraceae > Pontibacter > Pontibacter sp. 13R65. The sequence goes on along the minus strand of NZ_JBLIQL010000034.1, from coordinate 24,110 downwards.
TCGTAATTCTGAATCGTAATACCATCGCCTGGGGCTGTCTGGCCAGCAATAGTCAGGTTGCCGCTTGTAATCCGCAAGCGGGAGTTCAGTTTGATGTTTCCTGATACTTCGAATACAATGGTCCGTATGCCAGAAGCAGAAATGGCTTCCCTTAAACTCCCCGGACCAGAATCGTTGAGGTTTGTAACTTTAATTACTCTGCCTCCCCTACCACCTGTTGTAAAGCGGCCGAAACCTTCTGCACCCGGAAAGGCAAGTTGTTGTGCTTCGGCGGCACCAAACCCAATTGCAAGAAGCAGCATGAGCATTACGCTCCATTTTGTAAAATTTTTCTTCATATTAAAAAGGTAACGTATGGAACATAACTAACTAAGATTTAGTGGAGGTACTATAAACCCGGCAAATCCACCTGTAGATAATCAAAAGCAATATTTGTGTGCTTACACCCCCTCTACTCCACCTGCTTCTGCGCAATCGTTTGCATATTAACCAAATTTATTCATTTTTACAAACGATAGTTAGTATACTACTATAAACTAATGTCTTTGATATGCCATCTCAGGAGCATCTGCTAGGTTAATAGTGGCTGAGCCTCAACACAGCAGAAGAGACAAAGGATCTGTACAAGCAACACCGTTGAACTGCACCTACACCGCCACCTCCCGTGACTAAGGATATGTAATAGTGCAAAAGTGATTTCTTCCTCACATGTGGCATCTACTTGTTTTAACATAAAAACAGCTTAGGAAGGGCTATTTCATTAGAAAAATTATTCGATATTCTGATACAATTCAACGAGCCCAATTATGGTTGGCAGAAGCATACTGCGCAATCGATTACGTTGCTTTTATTGAACATCTCAGTATCAGAAAGAAGAAAAACAATTGGAAAAATCACAACTAGATAATTCCAAAGTTGAGGATGCCAACCTTGGGTCTTATTTTTGTTCAACACCTATACTTCGGTGCCGTTATAAGAAAAGACACTTGCTTAAAACCAAAATCCTTAAGTTAAAAAGGCAGTTTTTTTCAAAAATATAGTGCAACCAGAATCATTTTTTTATATTGCAACCGATTGCAACAACATTCGCTTTAAATTCCGGACATGGAAAAGGAAATCACCATATATGATATTGCCAGAGAGCTCGCCCTCTCACCTACTACGGTGAGCAGAGCTCTTAACAATCATCCTGCAGTCAACAAAAACACAAAACAGAAGATTTGCGACATCGCCGTGCAAATGGGATACCGGTCTAATATCTTCGCCAGCAACCTGCGCAAGCAACGGACCAATACGATTGGTGTTATTGTTCCGCGCCTCAATAGTCCCTTTATGTCATCGGTAATGGCTGGTATGGAGAAAGAAGCGAACAATGCTGACTACAACCTCATAATAACCCAGTCGCTTGAAACAATGCAGAAAGAAATAGCCAACGCCCGAACCATGTTTGATAGCCGGGTAGATGGTTTGTTAGTTTCTCTGGCTTATGAAACCGATAGCATTGAGCATTTTGAGCCATTCATCAGCAAAGGCACTCCTGTTATTTTCTATGATCGCGTTATTGAACATAATAAATGCACTAACGTTGTAATTGATAATCTGCAGGCTGCCCATAAAGCTACCACCCACCTGGCCAAGCAAGGCTGCAAGCGTATCGTACATATTACTGCCGATCTGAAACGCAATGTCTACGCCGACAGGCTGAAGGGTTATAAATACGCATTGCTTGACAACAACCTGCCTTTCGAGGAATCATATGTAATGGTTACCAATTTAAGTGAGGAAGCAGGCATTGAGGCAGCACAGCAAATACTGCAAATGAACCCCAGACCAGACGGCATTTTTGTATCGAACGACACAGCCGCTGTGAGTTGCATGAAGGAACTCCAAAAGGCAGGCATGGTGATCCCCAACGATATAGCTATTGTTGGGTTTAATAACGATCCGATTTCGCGGGTAATAGAGCCTAACCTGACTACTGTTAACTACCCTGGTTATGAAATGGGCGAAGTAGCAGTAAGAAGCCTGATTCACCACCTCAACGGCTTGTCTGATATTATCATTACCAACACTATCACGCTCCGGTCAGATTTAATTATAAGAGGTTCTTCTTTGCGAACAAAAATAGAATAGGCTGCATCTACAGCGCATGTGTAGCAGCCAATATCGCCTTTAGCCCAACTAGCCACTCGTTTTTCGTCTTATATACACGCTTATGACTCAGAAAACTTCTTTGCTTACATTGCTCCTGTTGCTGGCGCTCTGCCTTAGTCAGCCACTACAGGCAGAGGATGGCTACAGGCTATGGCTACGCTACGACCAGGTACAGGAAAAAACAAGGCTGCAACAGTACCGGCAGTTAGTTTCGGAGGTAGTGGTAGAAGGCAACTCCCCTACCCTAGCCATTGTCCGTAAAGAAATAGCCATGGGCCTGAAAGGATTGCTGAGCCAGGAGGTAGCAGTGGGGCAACAGGCTTCTAAAGCTGGCACCTTGCTACTGGGCACACCTGCCAGCTCTCCCCTGGTGGCATCGCTGCAGCTGTCCGACCAATTGAAAGCCATCGGAACAGAAGGCTATCTGATCCTGACAACTCAGCTACAAGGTAGGCCTGCCACGGTGATAGCAGCCAATTCTGATATGGGCGTGCTTTACGGCACGTTTTGCTTTCTGAGGTTATTGCAGTCTGCTGAGGATATCACAAAACTCGCTATCAACAGTACGCCCAAGATACAGCACCGCGTGCTCAACCACTGGGACAACCTCGACAGAACCGTAGAACGCGGCTATGCGGGCTTTTCGCTTTGGGACTGGCACAAACTACCTGGTTACATCGACCAGCGTTACCTCGATTATGCCAGGGCCAACGCCTCCATCGGCATAAATGGAACGGTACTGACCAACGTCAACGCCAATGCGTTGGTGTTAACCAGAGACTATCTGGTAAAGGTAAAGGCACTAGCCGATGCATTCAGGCCATATGGTTTGAAAGTATACCTCACAGCCCGCTTCAGTGCACCTATCGAAATTGGTGGCCTGAAAACCGCAGACCCTCTCGACCCAACGGTGCAGAGCTGGTGGAACGAAAAATCAGCAGAAATCTACAGTTTGATTCCTGACTTTGGTGGCTTTTTAGTAAAGGCTAATTCTGAGGGACAGCCTGGGCCGCAGAACTACGGCCGGAACCACGCCGATGGCGCCAACATGCTGGCAGATGCCGTGGCTCCTCAAGGAGGCATTGTGATGTGGCGCGCCTTCGTGTACGACGATAAAGAACCAGACGACCGGGCTAAACAGGCATACTCAGGGTTTAAGCCGCTGGATGGAACGTTCCGGAAAAATGTGATGGTGCAGGTAAAAAACGGCGCCATCGATTTTCAGCCGCGCGAACCTTTTCATCCTTTGTTCGGGGCTATGCCTAAAACTCCTATAATGATGGAATTCCAGATTACGCAGGAGTACCTGGGGCAAGGCACTAACCTGGCTTACCTAGCGCCCATGTTCCGCGAAACCCTGTTAGCCGACACGCACGCCAAAGGCAAGGGCTCTACGGTAGCCAAGGTAATAGATGGCACCCTCGACAACCATACTTTAACCGGCATAGCCGGTGTAGCCAACATTGGCACCGACCGGAACTGGACGGGCCACTTATTTGGTCAGTCGAACTGGTATGCCTTTGGCCGCCTCGCCTGGAACCACCAACTCCATTCTGAGGACATAGCAGCTGAGTGGATAAAAATGACTTTTAACTCCAATGCCAACGTTGTCATTCCTGTTCAGAACATGATGCTAACTTCCCGGGAAGCCGTTGTAAATTATATGACTCCGCTTGGCCTGCACCATATTATGGGCTGGTCACACCACTACGGTCCCGGCCCCTGGATAAAGGACAAACACCGCGCCGACTGGACTTCTGTGTATTACCACCGTGCCGATGAACAGGGCATCGGCTTTGACCGGACCAAAACCGGCAGCAATGCGATCGCCCAATATTACCCACCGGTGCAGAAGCTATTCGGCAACCCTAAAACATGCCCCGAAGAGTTCCTGCTCTGGTTCCACCATGTAAAGTGGGATTACAAGGTAAAATCAGGTAAAACACTCTGGAACGAACTCTGTTACCGCTACTCAACGGGTGTAGACCAGGTGCGGCAAATGCAGAAAACCTGGGCTGGCTTAGAGCAACACCTCGATGATGAACGCTTTACCCATGTAGCATCGCTTTTAAAAATTCAGGAGGAGGAAGCAAAGTGGTGGCGCGATGCCTGCCTGCTATATTTCCAGACCTTCTCCAAAAGACCCATTCCATCCGATTTAGAAAAACCGGCCCAAACCTTGGAGCACTACATGCAGCTCGATCCAAAGTTTGTACCCGGTATTTAGTATTCAAAAAATATCATTATGAACAAGCAGCCTACTACAGAAGCTAAAATTGCCGTGGTTACCGGAGGTGGATCCGGCTTAGGATACGCCATAGTTGAAAAATTTGTCCGGAATAATATCCACACTGTCATTATCGGGAGGGATGAAGAAAAGCTCAGGAGAGCCAAAGAAGCTTTCGGCGACATGTGCACCTGCTTCTCCTTCGACCTGAGTAACCTCGACGGAATTCCTGGTTTGGTAAAAGAAATTGCCGCTGAGTTTGGCCGCATCGACATTTTAGTAAATAACGCCGGCATCAACATGAAAAAACCTTTTGTAGAAGTTACCGATGATGACTTTCAGAAGGTAATGCAGACCAATGTAACCGCTGTTTTCGCACTTAGCCGGGAGATTGTAAAAGTGATGCTGCCCCAACAGTCAGGCTGCATTATAAACATCAGCTCTATGGCTGCCCAATATGGCATTCCGAAGGTAATTGCCTACACGGCTGCTAAGTCGGCGATTGAGGGAATGACCCGTGCCATGGCGGTAGAATTGTCGCCGATGGGCATCCGGATTAACTGCATTGCCCCCGGTTTTATCGCTACCGATATGTCGGCTAAGGCCCTCGATAACGACCCGGAAAGAAAGAACAAAGTGATGTCGCGTACTCCGATGGGCAAATTGGGCACACCAGCCGATGTAGCCGAAGCCGTGTTTTTCTACGCCACAGACGCTGCCAAATACGTGACAGGCACCATTCTGCCCATAGATGGAGGTAACTCCATTGGTTTTTAACTTGTAAGCCTAAGGCCAAACAAACTCTTAACGCCTCTTGAAGGGCATTTTTATTTGAATAATTTAGTTGATTGTTTTTTGCCGATGGCCGGAAAGTTAAAACTTTCTCTGGTTGATCTGATCATGCAGCTTCTTTTCTATCCTGCATCTAAATACATGCAACTATAAATAGTTAGCTAGTGATGAAGGCCAAAACTTTATTCAAAACTTATTACTACCTATGTACCGGTGAGTAAATAAATCAGCAGAATAACAGCTTATGAAGCGAATAAAAGGGAAACGAAACAACATCTGGCTAACCGCTGTCATGGCAGTGGCACTGATCGGTTCTACCCAAAAAGGAGAACCTGCCTTAAAGAATCTATACAAGCAGGACTTTCATATTGGAGCTGCTCTAAACCTGGCCCAGGTAAGTGGGCGAGATAAGAAAGCGGAGGCCATACTGGCCAGGCACTACAATACCATCAGCCCTGAAAACCTGCTGAAGTGGGAGTCGGTGCACCCTCGTCCGAAGGAGTATAACCTTAAGCCTGCCGATGATTATGTGGCGCTGGGGCAGAAACAGAAAATGTTTGTAGTTGGCCATACCCTGGTTTGGCACCAGCAAACACCTGACTGGGTTTTTACCGACAGCAACGATAAACCTGCCAGCCGAGAGCTGCTGCTGCAGCGAATGCAGGAACATATTTACACTGTGGCCCGTCGCTACAAAGGCAAAATACATGGCTGGGATGTGGTAAACGAGGCGCTGAACGACGATGGCACCATGCGAAAAAGTAAATGGCAGCAGCTGATCGGCGATGATTTTGTAGCCAAGGCCTTTGAGTTTGCTAAAAAAGCAGACCCGTCCGCAGAACTCTATTACAATGATTACAACATGTGGAAACCAGCCAAACGCGAGGGTGCTATCCGATTGGTGAAGAGCCTGCAGGAGAAAGGCATAAAAGTAGCCGCTATTGGCATGCAGGGCCACTGGGGATTAAAATCGCCGACCATTGCCCAGATAGAAGAAAGTATTGTGGCTTTTTCAAAAACCGGTGCCAAGGTAGTTATAACAGAACTCGACATTGATGTGCTGCCTAACCCGAGCAACCGGCAGGGAGCCGACATTGACGCCACGTTCGACTTCGACCAGCAATACAACCTCTACACCGAAGGCTTGCCTGCAGAAGTGGAGCAAGAGTTGGCAGCACGTTATGCTGATATCTTCGCTCTCTTCCGGAAGCACCGCGACAAGATCAGTCGTGTTACCTTCTGGGGCGTAACCGACCGCGATTCCTGGCTTAACGACTGGCCCATAAAAGGCCGCACCAGTTACCCGATGCTCTTCGACAGAGAGTACCACCCCAAACCTGCTTTTAAGGCAGTGGTGAAAGCAGCAGCTAAAAAGTAATTCCCCCACACTTACATTCTCATAACACAGCACAAACTTTTTATTAGCTTACCTCTAAAACAGGCCTGCCCGGATGTTACCGGTGCAGGCCTTGTTCTATTCATAAAGGGCAGCTGCAGGGAATAACATTATAGAAATCAGAATAGTAATATTAAATTTAACTATATTGCTTTAATACCTTAAACAGAGACTTCTGTTAAAATTTTAAAAACAGACTCTAGTAGCCTGCTTTGTAGCAATCACAGATATAATGCAGATAAGCCAAATATTTGGTAAATGATTAAAAAGGCTTTCATGCAAAGCGGAATGAAAAGAATTACCATCAACAGAATGATAATTATTGAGGAATCACACCTTTTTGCCTGAATAATGGGACTATTTGCAAGACATATTAAATCAACTATTTTTTTGATTCTCTATGCTCTGTGGTGGATGCGTTTCTTCTATTGGTTTAATTCAGGAGCATCTGCATATCCTAACTCCTGTGGTGCAGCAAATGGAGCCTTATTAGTCATAACTTTCATAATCACCATAGTTTACTTTCTTTTTCTGGTAACTTTAACATTAGCAACTAAGGGTACGGACAGAATTGATTACTTAATATTCCTTGGTTTAGCTCTAACTCCATTATTCTATATGATAGTCTAAAGCTTTGTTAGGTCCAAATTACTGGTTTAACAATTAATGAATGAAATCGTGTAGCAGTAAGAATTGCTGATGCTGCTACACGATTGCAGTCACCTGTACCATATAAAAAAAGTAGAACAACTTCCCATTAATTCTTAAATATGGAAAAGTATGTACACCCGAATTACATAAAATCTTCAAAAACAGTAGTAAGTATCGTTCTCAGTCTCTTCATTGGAACTGGGACCTGCCTTGCCCAAGAATCCATGATTGATGGGAAACTTGTTCGATTAAACGGGTTAAAATTCAACTCGGGTAAAGGAGAAATAGTCGCTAATTTTGGAAAGCCCAAGAAGGTAAGTGAGCCAAACTATGAGTGTGGATTTCACTCAGAGGCAGAGCAAGGTAATAGGTTCTACCAGTTGACTTATGACCATATTGTTTTCATTGGGAACGCAAGTGATGGGTATGATATAGAATCAATCGAATTCAGCCCAAATAGCGATTTGACTTTACACTACGGTCAGTTCACATTCACCCACAAACTTACCAAAGATGAATTCATAATTTTCTTTGGGAATACGATTAAAAACCGGTTTGACGACAACGGCAATGGTATAACTGATATTTTTCTGTATTTCAAGAATAAGGATGATGGACTTATTTTCACCTTTAAGTCAGGCTATTTAGCAAAAGTAGCTTATTGGTCTCCTTGCTAAAAAAGCTTTATACCTATAGGTGCATAAGCCATTCAACCGCCTATGAGATGGCTTAAACATGATACAATTAGCCACTAATTGCTTAAAACCCGATTTACCATTTACCAGGCTATGAATGAAATGTAGTTAATTATAAGCCCCTCCCACCACTGTACAAAAAGAACCGAAGGATACAGATTTTGCACTGATGTGCTCCAACCTGTATCCTTTGGTTCTTTATTGTAAAGCTATTTGGTTGCAATCTAAATGAAATCAAATAGCTTTTACTTTTGTATCAGCATCCAAACATTTTAAGGGCCTTACCTTCACTTTTAAAACACCTAAAATCAGAACTTAAGCTCCTTCTGTCTGAGCCGTAATGGTCTGGATGGTACCATCCGGGTTGTGCTGCAGCTCCGTTACTTTTATGTTGCGAAGATGGGTTTTGCCAGAGCGTTGGGTATCGTGGTAGAATAGGTACCATTTGCCATTGTGCTCCACCACCGAATGGTGGTTGGTCCAACCTTCTACCGGATTTAAGATAACGCCTTTATACGTGAACGGTCCTACAGGGCTGTCGCCGATAGCGTAGGCAATGTTGTGGGTATCGCCGGTGGAGTAAGAGAAGTAATATTTGCCGTTGTATTTATGCACCCAGGCTGCCTCAAAAAAGCGTCTTTCATTATCGCCGCTCAGTAAGGGCTTGCCGTTCTCATCCAGCAGCTGCACATCCTTAAGTGGGCCTTCAAACGAGAGCATATCGGCACTCATGCGGGCAACTTTTGGCATTAAGGCAGGCTGATCGTCTGCAGGATATTTGTCTTCTGCCTGGTACGTTCCGGTGCTCCAGCGCTGCAACTGACCACCCCAGATCCCTCCTAAATACATATAAGAAGTACCATCAGTGTCGGTAAACACGGCAGGGTCTATGCTGTAGCTGTTGGCGATGGGTTCTGGCTCCGGTTTAAAAGGACCGGCCGGAGAGTTGCTGGTCGCAACACCGATTCGGAACACATCTTCTTTGTCTTTCACCGGGAAGTACAGATAGTACTTCCCATTTTTATGTGCCGCATCAGGAGCCCATAATTGGCGGCCGGCCCAGGGTATGTCTTTTATGTCGAGCACCACGCCATGGTCTGTTACAGGGCCTCCCACACTATCCATCGAATAAACATGGTAGTCGCGCATATCGAAGTGGGAACCATCGTCTTTTTCAGGCACACCGGCATCTATATCATGTGAGGGGTAAATATAAATCTTTCCTTCAAACACATGGGCAGAAGGATCGGCCGTAAAGTTATCGGTCACCAGCGGCTCCGACAGGTATTTTTTCGTGCTGGTAATTGTCTCTTGCGTCTCGGCTTCCTGTGCCTGATTTTCGGAAGTATTATTTTGGCAACCGGCTGCAAAAACGATGGTGAANCGGCTCCGACAGGTATTTTTTCGTGCTGGTAATTGTCTCTTGCGTCTCGGCTTCCTGTGCCTGATTTTCGGAAGTATTATTTTGGCAACCGGCTGCAAAAACGATGGTGAAAGCCATTAGGAAAATCGCTTTCTTGTAAGTGGAGTGTCTATTCATGTTTATTTGATTTTAATGTTACATTTTAATATCGGACCATGTTGTATCCATGCCTGTGAATTCTTCTAATGAAAATGGCCTTCTACCGGTATTTAAAGTCTAAAGTGACCAAGGGCAAAAAATAGCTTACCACCTACTGTGGCTTGTTTTGCGGGTGCTTCTCAAATGTTTTGTCATTGCCTTCATATATAAACCAGTCGAAGCTGGCTTTTTTGTCCGACGGTTTACCTTGCGAGGTAGCGTAGAGGCCTAACGTAGTTCCCACAAAGCCTCCTGCTACCCGGGTGCTGAGGTAGGTGCCATCTACATTGTCTTGCAGTAGTTCCCATTTTCCTTCTTTTGTACCGTAGTAGAAGGTGTACCTGCCGCCGTTAAAGGATATCTTCAGGAACAGTGGCTTACCCTTTTCAGTATTCTTCAGTGCTTTGGAGGCCACGACCGAGGTGGTTCCTTCGGTGTTTGCCCCGGTTGCTTTTTCCGCTTTCAGCAGTTGCACCTCTTCTTTTCCGTTCTCCAGGGTTTTGCCTAAAGCATAATAGTTTGCCTCTCCCTGAAAGGCCACCATACCGGCGAACTCCTGTGCTGCTGTGGGTTTAAATTCTATTTTAGTGCTGGCAATTCCGATTATATGCTGCTGCCTCCGCGCAAGAAACGACGGGTTCTTTTTTCCGGATAGCGTCTCAGGTCGAAGGTGCAGTGTCAGGCTTCCGGCAGGTTCTTTTAAGCTGTACCAGTTGCTGCGCGGCGTGCGGAGCATAAGCCAGTTGGCTGGCAACAAAGCAGCCTCAAATTCTTCTTTGTAAATAATGTTGCCTGTAAGCGGAAAAGCAGGTGCCTTGGAGGCTGGCAGGTTCGGGCGCTGGTAAGCATATTGAACTTCTTCAAAATCGGGATTGATAATGGGCCAGCCGTCCTGCCACTTTACCGGAGCCAGAAAGGTCTCGCGCCCGGTATTGTAGCTGTCCTGCATATCGTAGGGCCGGGTAGCCAGGAAAATGGCCCACCACTCGCCATTCTGTGTTTCTACCAGGTCAGCGTGGCCGGTAGCCGAAACCGGGTGCTGCCGGTCGGCTGGCAGGTGGCGCTGCGTCAGGATGGGGTTACCAGGGTAAGGCACGTAATTTCCTGTTACTGATTGGCTTCTCAGAATAACTTCTGAGTGGTTCACGCTGGTACCTCCTTCTGCTGCCATCAGGTAATAGTAGCCATCCTTTTTGTAGATGTGCGGCCCTTCTATCCAGACAGGCTTTTTGCTGATGTCTACCCCTCCGTTCACGAGAAGGTGTTGCGGCCCCACGGTTTTCAGGTTTTTGTAATCGAACTCAAACATTCTGATGGTGCGGTGGCCGTCGTAGAGTGGTTTGTTATCGGGTGCATCGCTGTTATAGAGGATGTAGGCTTTCCCATCGTTGTCGAAGAAAAGCGAGGGGTCTATGCCGTTCACATCGCGCAACCACACCGGATCCGACCAGGGACCGGCCGGATCAGTAGCCGTAACAACAAAATTTCCGCCTTTGTCGACCAGCGTGGTAACCATGTAAAACGTGCCATTGTGGTGTGCTATGGCAGGCGCAAATATTCCCCTCGACACGCCTAGCCCATCTACATCCAACTGTTCAGATCGATCGAGAATGTGGCCCAGCTGCGTCCAGTTCACCAGGTCTTTGCTATGGAAGATAGGTACTCCCGGAAAGTACGAGAACGTGGAATGCACCAGGTAATAATCCTCTCCCACCTTACAAATGCTAGGGTCCGGATAAAAGCCTGGAAAAATAGGGTTTTGAAATTGCTGTTGCTCCTGCGCCTGTACCTCTGGTACAGGGCTTATCAGGCATGCTATACTACTGGTTGCCAGCAGCAGTAACAGTTTAACACTTTTATATAGCTTCATAGTTTTCTCTATTCCCTATAATCAATTCAAAAGCAATAGCCACAATAGAACAAGCTAATGTGCCTTATTCCGCCTGAAAAGGGGAAGCTGGCAAACCTGCTGCGTTGTACAAATTGGCTCCTTCCGGATTGTCGGCCCAGGCATACCGCACTGAGACGGGGTTCGTGATGTCTTTGTGCCACACAATGACCTTGTTCCCTTTTATCCGGGCGTTGGCCCACACGTAGCGCTTATCGGGTCCGGCAATGGCAAATTGATTTAATTCACCACCTCCCTTCGTTACCAGGCCTGCTCCTGCCTGGTTAAACGTTAAGATAATTTCTTTGCCTTTTACCTGCATGTTCTTTAGCGTAGGCCCAGTATAAACCACTTTGTTGTCGCCATAGGCTACTCTTTGGGCGGCAAGGGCTAGCCGCTTAGCCACATCTTTTTTGTTGAGCGGATGAATATCGTTCCACTCGCCCAGGTCTATGGCTACTGCCATGCCCGTATTTGGTACGCTAAGCGTCTGGCGTTGCGCCTCCCTCAACTGTGCCCAATCGCTTTCGGATGGTGTATTTTTTGGTTCGAGATAGTTAGTCAGCTGCACATACAAAAAAGGAAGGTCTCCTTGCCCCCATTGGCTTCTCCACTCTTTTATCATGGCCGGAAACAGCTCCTGGTACTCCTGTGCCCTGCCAACGTTCGATTCGCCCTGGTACCAGATCGCGCCTTTTATGCTGTACTTCGCCAAGGGCGCAATCATGGCATTGTACAAACCTGCCGGCTTCCACCTGATAAAGGTCGGGCCTTTCAGAGCTTGGTTTTCAGCGGCTACCTGGTATTGCCAGTCGCCTGTTAGTTGAAGGGTTCTATCTCCTACCGTGAGTTCATAAGGCTTATCGCTTACAAAACCGCCTCTTCCTCTTTCATTTATTATTTTGACGGAAATAGTATTCTTCCCCGCCTTCAGCATGCCCTCCGGTATGGTGTACCACCGTGGCGGGTACTGGTAACCAGTGCTTCCCACAAACCTGCCGTTTACAAAAACGGAGTCTGCATCTACTATCCGTCCCATGTTTAATGTAGCTTTCTTACCGGCCTCGTCTGCTGACAGTTCAATTTCCTTCCGGAACCAGACGATGCCGTTTACCGGTCCAGTTTTGGTGTCGGCCCAGTAACCAGGAACCTGCATGGTGCTCCAATTAGAAGTTGGCAGGTCGGGGTCGTGCCACTTTTTTGGCCCTTGGTTGCCTTTATCGTTTTGTGCCAAGGCCTGGTACCAGGCCTGCGACCTGGCGTTGTCACGGGCCTCTATCTCGGCTATAAGGGCTGCATCTTTAAAGCGCTGCACTTCCTGGTAATGCTTCGGGAAAGGCTTTAGCGCTTCTTCACTTATCCAGGATTCTACCGGTGATCCTCCCAGCGCAGCATGCAACAGCCCGACCGGCACCTTGTATTTGTTGTAAAGCTCCTGCGCGAAAAAATAAGCTACCGCAGAAAAATGCATCACATTTTCAGGTGTAGTTTTCTGCCAGCGTCCGCCCTCCAAATCGGTCTGGGGCTGTTCAAAATTATACTTTTGCGGTACATCAAAGTAGCGGATGTTGGCGTTAGTTGCTTGTTCTATTTCCTTCTCATACAGAGGCTTCACTCTTCGCATGGGCAACTCCATGTTCGACTGACCAGAGCACACCCACACATCGCCTATCAGAATATCCTGCAGCGTAATGGAATTGCTGCCGCTGATGGTCATGGTATAAGGCCCCCCGGCTTTTAGAGAGGGTAATTTTACTTCCCAGTTTCCTGATTCATCGGCTACTGCCTGGTAGTTTTTCCCTAAAAACTTCACCGTCACTTTTTCTTTTGCTGAGGCCCATCCCCAAATCTCTAGGGATGCATCTCGCTGCAGCACCATGCCATCCGACACCAGTTTAGGCAGCCTCACCTGCCCCAATACATTCAAGGGCAGCAGGAGTAACAGAGTATAAATTAACTTTATCAAGTGGGTTCTAACGAACATAATTAAATTAATATCCATGGTTATGCCATGTTTAAATCAGAAAGTATTTCATCTTGTTGAAACAGCCTTTAGCAATAAGCAGAATGTGCTTCCATCTTCAATGGGGCACAACTTTAATTGGCAACTTCATTAGCTTGCCGGTAGCTTTCAGGTGGCCCTAGGTATGAAGGCTTCAGCCCCCCTGTATCAATTACCAGGCGTTGCAGCACCACCGCAGGGTCTACCATCCAAAATTTTAGAACGTGCTCGCCCGGTGTTTTCACGTGGTGTTTTGTTGTTTTAATGTTGATGTTGTTGGCCACCCATTGCTCCCATAGCTTTTCGTTCTCGCCTTGGTGTATGTTCACAATTTGAGGCGTTTCATCATCTATAGAAACAGCATAGCGTAAACCTTGCGTGTCGTTGAAATTAAGCGTGGGGCTGAGGTAAGCATGCACAACTACCTCAGCGGGTTGCTGCAGGTGTATGCGGTACTCCAGGCATGGGCTGTTGTCGGCAGGTTTCTGTGCCGGTGCTGTTACAGGAAAAGCCGTCATAGCCGAACCTGTTCGGCCCAGGTCTGGCAGTAGCTGCCATTTAACCTTTTCTGTTTCCTGTGCACGGGTGTAGTGCTCCGCTTCTATGGCAATAAAGCCGTTTTCTTCTACAAAGGTGTTCTCCTGAAGTGGTTTGTCCATGGAGTTGTTCACCTCCGCCTGCACTACCACCTTACTTTCTTTTGGCCCGCTAATGGTGATAGGAACACGGTGCTGTCCTTTTGGTGCCTGCTGCCAGTTAACGTGCAGCAAGAGCCGCTGCTCCTGCTCTACTTTGCCTTTCGTAGCCGATACGGTTAGCCAAGGTGCTCCTGTCTGTACCGTAAAATCGAATGGGGTAGTCCCTCTGTTAAAGACATCAATATAGTAAGACTTCTGCTGGAATGGGACGATTGTTGGCAGCACAGCCTCCTGCTTTGCCTCCGGCCACCAGGCTTCGGAGCCTTCTACTGCCACGCCCATAGCAGCTGCCGCAGGAAGCTTTACCTCTTTGAGCTCCGGCAACACATCTTTTTCGGGTTGCTGCCAATAGGTGTAGCTAATGTGGGTCTGATCCATCATGTGGTTCCATTTGCCGCCAGCCATAGTTTTGTTATAATACCTGCTCAGCTCCTGATCCTTCTCAAAAAGTGCTTTTACTTTGGCAGCCATGGTGTTGGCAGTAGCCCTACCCTGTTTGGCGTAGAGCCGGTTCAGGCCTGTTGTAACGTGGAGCTCGTTGAGGTTAGCGCAGGCTTTAATGGGGTGCAACACCAGTTGGTAGTAGGCGTCTTTGACAGCAGCCGGAAGTACATTGTACAGTTTCTCCGCCTCCTCTGCCAATTGGTTATACTCCCCTACTACACGCGCTGCTTCGCGGTAGTTTACCAGGCTGTAGGTGTCTGGAGCCAAAAGCTCCGGCTTGCGGCGGCTATTGTATTTGGTGTACCTGCTCACAAACCCGGCAATAGCAGCCGCATGCTCTGTTCCAAATTCCCGCGCTGCCCACAGCTGGGTGTACTCCTGCAGCCTCTCTACAGGCCATTTTTCAGGGTTCCAGGCGTAGTCGAGGAAGAACTCTGTCGGGAACTCCATCGGCTTGATATCGCCTACGTTCACGATCCAGATTTTGGTGGCACCGTGGCGGTAGGCCAGGTGCATCTGCTCCCACACCCTTGGGATAGGGTTCGTGTTGAGCCATTTGTAGTTACGCGGACCGCCTACATAATCGTAGTGGTAGTAGATGCCGTAGCCACCGGGGTGCGGCTTCTCATTTGGTTTCGGCAATTTGCGGATATTGCCCCAGTTGTCATCACATAGCAGCAGCGTGACATCGTCGGGTACGCGCATGCCTTTGTCGTAGTACTCCTGCACTTCTTTGTACAGTGCCCATAGCTGCGGTGTTTCAGAGGCAGGTTTACCAGTAACGTCCGCAATAATTTTGCGTTGGTCTTCCACTATTTTTTCGAGGAGTGCAATATTGCTTTCTTCGCTCATGGGCTCGTCGCCATCGCCGCGCATCCCCACTGAGATAATACTCTCTTTGGTTCCCATGCGCTCGATGCCCTTGCGCCAGAATTCCTGTAGCTCGGCTTTGTTTGTATCGTAGTTCCAGGGGCCGGAGCCATAGCGGCGCCACTCGTCGTGGGCACGCATAAGCGGCTCATGGTGCGAGGTTCCGATTACAACGCCATATTCATCGGCCAGCGGAGCATTAAGCGGATCATCGTCGCTGAAGGCGCTGCCCCACATGGCTGGCCACAGGTAATTGCCTTTCATGCGCAGCAGCAACTCAAACACTTTGTCGTAGAACTTATGGTTGAAGCCGCCGAATTGCTCTTTCGACCAGCCACTGAGCGCAGGCGCCTCATCGTTTATAAAAATGCCCCTATACTCCACCACAGGCTCCCCCTCGGTGTGGCGACCAGGCAGCACGAAGAGGTTCTGCTGCTGGCGCACCGGCACATCGGCCCAATAGTACCAAGGTGATACTCCGATTTGAGTAGATAGGTCGTACATGCCATAGATGGTGCCGCGCTTGTCGCTCCCTATTATTACCAAGGCTCTGTCTACACCTTTCATCGGCTTCTCCACCGTTTGTATCAAAAATGTTTCCCGTTTGCCGGCAACTCCGTCTACATTCAGCTTCTTTTGCTTCACCAGCTTATCTATAAGCGGACTTTTACCTAATGTGCCGATCAGCACTACTTCTTTTTCTTTGGAGGTGAGAGAGTTGCTGACTCTAAGGCTGGGCTCTGTTTGCGTGACGCGCTGCAGGTCGGCCTGCAGGTGCTTTGCCACCCTTTGTACCCCCGGAAAATCCTGGTGGCTCACATACAGTGGCGCTGGCTTACCGTTAGTAGCTAGCGTAAAGCTGCCGGTTACCTTCTGGTTCGAGATGTAAGGTTTCTGCCCAACGCTTGCTTCAGATGCCTGCGGGAACAGTAAAAAAAGCATTAGCCACAGCACGGCCTGGTACCACAGCTGTGCCGGAGCAGCTCCTGTTGTTGCTTTGGCCATTGGCATACGTTTCAATTCAGATAAAAACTTCATGCTTTATAAATGTTTGTGAACCAGCCGATGGAACATTTTCCACAAAGGCTTTCAATAAATCTTTCCTCTCGTTCCTGATTATTCTAATGAAAATAAACTCCAGCAGGATTTTGATCAAAATTTTTCCAAGGGTCTGACTGACTTTTATTACTTTCAAACGCTAGTAAAGTGATTTCTCTATGCCCATTTCCAGGCCGCGTAGTTCCGCCAGCCCTCGTAGCCGGCCAATGGCTGAGTAACCCGGGTTTGTAACTTTGTGCAGGTCGTCGAGCATTTGGTGGCCGTGGTCCGGCCGGAAAGGAATGGGATTTTGCCTATCGCGGTTTATGGACACCAATTCCCGCATCACCCCATACATGTCCACATCACCAGCCAGGTGATCCGACTCATAGAAGTTACCCTCCTCGTCTTTCAGCACATTGCGCAGGTGGGCAAAGTAGACCCTATGGCCAACTGCTTTCAGTATTTCGACTGGATTATTATGACTCCCTGCTCCTAATGAACCTGTGCAGAAACAAATACCATTTGGTCGGCGATCTACCCGCTCCAAAATATAAAGCAAGTCTTCTTTGGAACTGGCAATGCGGGGTAAACCCAGTATCGGGTAAGGTGGGTCGTCCGGGTGAATGGTCATGTTGATGCCTGTTTCTTCACATACCTCCATTATGCTCTCCAGGAAATACGCCAGGTTTTCGCGAAGGCCCTCATGCCCAATTTCTTTGTAAATGCCGATGCTGTGCGTAAGCTGCTCCAAGGTAATGCTGCCTTCTGTCGGCACGCCCATCAGGATAATATCTGCCAATTGCTGCAGATACGAGGCCGGGTAAGTTTCTACTCTTTTTGTTGCTTTTTCTAAAACAGAGGCAGCGTAGTCTTTTTCAGCGCCTGCTCTTTTCATAATAAAAAGGTCGAAAACGGCCAGGTCGGTCCAGTCGAAGTATAGGGCCTTAGCTCCGTTCGCCAGCGTGTAGGCCAGGTTGGTGCGGGTCCAGTCGAGCACGGGCATAAAATTGTAGCAGACGGTACGGATGCCACAGGCGGCAATGTTTCGCAACGACTGCCGGTAATTCTCAAGGTATTTTTCGCAGTCGGCACTTCGTGTTTTAATGGCTTCGTGCACCGGCACGCTCTCCACCACAGCCCAGCTCAGGCCTGCCTCTTCTATTATTCGTTTTCGCTCCTGAGTTTCCTCCAGGGGCCAGACTTCGCCGTGCGGCATATGGTGCAAGGCACTTACAATAGCAGTGGCTCCTGCCTGTTTTATATCTTGTAAGGTTACACGGTCGTTGGGGCCGTACCACCTCCAGCTTTGTAATAAGGGCATCGTTTTATTTATATTTTTGTTCGATACAAGCTATTCAATTTTACTTGCATCTGATAGGTTAAAAATCTTAATCAAGTTTGTTTATCTCTGCTCCAGGTTCTGAGGGCTAAGACTTTCAGGTTATGGTTCAATAGGCAGCAAGCCAGTAACTGAATTTCCTACAAAAAAATTATTCTAATGAAATTGGCCTTCCAGAGGCAAAATTCAAATTCCCGGTCTAGGGTTTACTTTACCAGCAACAAAGAAGGAAGTAAGGTTGGTAGAGGCTTTCACTGTTCTCTCCCCTTCTAAAAAGTAAAGCTCAGTAATAACTAGCCCATCCTGCTCTGCAAAATTTATTTAACATAATTTTTAAACTGAGGCAAAATAGATCTTATTTGGATGAAACTTACTTTGCTGGCCCGTAAAGATGATGCTGTAGCAAACCAGAGGCTCTCTAGGAGCAACCAATCTGCTACAGCATAACTTTAACCATTAGTTATACCCAGGATTCTGATAGGCAGCTTTTTCTGCTGGAGTTACATCCATACGATCTAGCTGTGCTTGCGGGATTGGTCGCAGGTAATGATGTGGCTGAATAGTACGCACTACAGTTTGAGGCGTATGATCTCCATACTTGTCACCGCCAATGCTGTATGTAGAAGCAAGTTCATTCCATTTTTGAGTACGCACCAGATCATACCATCGGTACCCCTCCCCAAAGTATTCGCGTGAGCGCTCTGCCAAAATAAAGTTTAAATCTATAGTGGCAGGCGTTGCCGCTACCATGGCTGCGCTGTTGTCCTGTACTTTGGCAACATTGCCATTATTGTCCCAGCGCCATTTGCCGGCACGTGCACGGATAACGTTTATAAGTTCCCGGGCGTCTTGGCCTGCTTTTGGGGCAGCGCCCTTTACAGCTGCTTCAGCGGCAATAAAGTAAAGCTCCGAGAATTTGGCAATATGAAAAGGCCGGGTGCTGCCAGCATTAGGTTGCCCTAATCCGTTACCATTATCGGTACGGTAAGGACCAAGCTTCCAAAGGCCAGGATATACGATTCTGCTTATGCCTTGTGGTGATATTACAAAATCGGCTCTACCCGGCAGTTCTCCTGCCCCCACATTGCTTCTTCCTGCTTGGCCAGGTGCAGGGTATGTAATAGCTGTGGCAGGTTCCTCATCCAAGAAAGTTAGGATTGCTCCACCCGGACTAACCTCTAAACTGTTTGCATTGAATACAACAGGCGCATCAACACCTGCTTTAGGCCAGTTACCCCGGTAAACAGTTGTAAAGGTGCCATCGTAGCGCGAATCGTTTGTTTTATCTGCAAAAGTGTTGGTAATAGCGCCAATGGTGGGAGCCATACGTGTCCAGGGGCGTCCTAATGCCTGCACGGCTTCCCGTTGAACAGATGAAATAGGGCTGGACCAGTCTTGAGTAGTTGAACTTCGGATATTTGTGTAGTTCCATGTCATCATCCAACCAGCATAGTTGTCTGGTGCACCACCATTTCCCCAGGTAAGGCTACCTCCATTGTATAACTCGCTTGTTTCAGTATGGTCGGCATACAATAACATCTCTTTGTTTCGATCGTTTTGCGCCAGATTAACATCATAGAAGGTTTCCATCAGGCCGAAAGGACCCGGGCTTTCTATAGCTGTGGTTGCCACATCATAAGCCTGTTGAAAATACCACTGGGCATTATGTCCATCCGGATCAACACGCTGTGCCTCCGGATAAGTGGGAATATTGTTTGGGTTCTCTAGCCACCAGCCGTAGGTTAGGTAGGCCTTTGCTAAATATAGCCGTGCCAATGTTTTAGTTGCACCGCCAATTACCCGGCCTGTTACCGGCAAATCGTTAATGGCAGTTAATAAATCAGGAAATATAGCTTTTGTATAGACTTCCGGCACTGTGTTACGCACAGAAGTCCTTATCGGGTTCCTGTTAAACATTAGTTCTCCTGAACCCAGATCCAAAGGCACTCCGCCAAACGTTTGCACCAGCAAAAAGTAATCGAATGCACGGAAGAAGCGCGCTTCGGCAATGAGTGCCGGCGAAATAGTGCTTACTGCAGCAGCATTTTCAATGATACCGCTGGCCGTGTTAATGTTGGGAAATGCATTTTCCCATAACCTATCGGCCCGGCTGTTATTAGCATTTATAACTCCTCTTCCCGAGAGGTCCATTACCAGGAAGTTCTCGTCTGCATCTCTGCCATACGTTACTTCATCGGTACCCGTAAGTCCAGTGTTATAATAGTAAGCATCGCCATATATCCAACGCAAGTGGGCATACATCGACGTTAAGCCGCCGTTAAGTCCCTTCTCTGTCTGGAAAAAGCTAGGATCAAAATTGCTGCGGGGCTGTTCATCCAGAATATCCTCGCAAGAGGCCAGGGACATTGATAATAGTAAGGTTGCCCCAATAAAAAATCTTCTATGAATGCGTTTCATTTATTATCTTCTTTAGAATGTCACGTTTAAGCCAAAAATGTAGTTGCGTGTGGCAGGTGCGTTCGTACCAATCGTTAATAATCGATTTGGAGTGCCAGTGGTTACAGCCACGTTCTGGTCGGCATAGGAGTTGGTTTCCGGGTCCATACCTGATTCTCTATTATAAGGGGAGAACAAAACGAATGGGTTTTGTGCCGTAACATACACCCGTAGATTACTGAATCCTGCTGCTTTGAACCAGTTGCTTTGGTTAAAGTTGTAGCCCAGTGTAATAGTGCGGATTTTGAGATAAGACGCATCGAAGTAGCTCAAGGTGCTGGCATATCTCGGATTGTCGCCGCTGGTTGCGCCACCAGGTCGTGGATATTTAGCATCTGTGTTTTCAGGTGTCCAGTAGTCTACTTTTACGTTTCCACGTCGCCCGTTCAGCATATTCAGGTAGCCTGATGATCCGTAGAGTGTGCTGATAAGAATACCTCCATTCTGGAAGGCTCCCACTGCTGACAGATCGAAGCCTTTGTAAGCCACTCGTGTGTTAAACCCACCCTGGAAATTTGGAGTTACATCCAGAATTTGTCGGTCTAATGGTCCAATTGGTCTTGTAGGTGTGCCATCGGCAGTATAGTCGCCGGTATATCGTACTTTTATCATCCCCACGTTTCCACCTGGTTCCAGAATATCTCGGTGAGGATCCCCCTCTTGCCAGAGCCCTATTTTCTCATAGTCATAGATCACGTTAATGGGTTGCCCAACAAACCACCAGTTGTTCTCATCTCTATCTTGCTCTCCTGCTAATGATACTATTTTGTTGCGGTTGGCATACATGTTAATGCCTGCCTCCCATGTAAAGCCGTTTTTGTTTTCTAAGATTACGCCGTTAAGAGAGAGCTCTACACCTTTGTTTTGAGTTGCACCAATATTTGCTGTGTAGCTATCTGCACCGGATGTTCTCGGGAGAGGAAGGCCTAGCAGAAGGTTTTCAGTATTCGTTACATAATACTCTATCGTACCTGACAAGCGGTGGTTTAAGATGGCGAAGTCCAATCCATAATTCCATGTTTTAGAGAACTCCCATCCTAAATTGGGGTTAGGCAATTGGTTTACCCATAATCCAGTTTGATAGTCTGAAGGACCAAAATTATAGGGTCTGGTAGCTAAGCGACCAAGGGTTGAATAAGGAAGAACTGCCTGGTTAGAGGTTTGACCATAACCTGCACGCAGCTTTAACATATTAACAAGGGCAACATCCTGCATAAATGTCTCTCTGGCAATATTCCAGCCTACTGAAACAGCAGGATATGTATTCCACTTGTAGCCTGGAGCCAGAATAGAGGAACCATCGGAACGTACCGTTGCACTTAACATGTAGCGGTCATCATATGAGTACATGGCACGTCCCATCCAAGACATTAAACCTCTTTGCCAGTAATCCTGCTCATTCGGGTTAACGGCAATTTCATCAGTAGCCAATCCTAGATTATAGAATTGAAAGGCGTCTGAAGGAATGTTCCGTCCTGAAATATGCGAGCGATTGTATTGAGTCTGTGACGCAGAATACAAGCCAACTAAATTTATATGATGCTTCTCTGCAATAGTGCGATCATAAGTCAAAATGTTTTCCACTGTCCAATCTGCAGTTACAGAATTGCTGAGTGTACCGCTCGAAGGAGTGGTGGGAGTAACTGCATTGATGCCTTCTCCTGTGAAAGTACCTGTTTGGCTCTGGCGGTAATTTAAACCCAGGTTGGTTCGATACTTAAGACCTTCCACGCCAGGAATTGCCAACTCGCCAAACACCGTGTTGTAGGAGGCAAGAGCCCTTGTCTGATTTAACCAACGATCACTTAACTCTTCTATCCTGTTTCGTTCAAATACCCACTGCTCATCTAAAGGCAATCTAATAGTTCTTTTTAGGGAGCCATCAGGGTTATACGGGTTAGCAATTGGCGATCCACTTAGCGTATTATATAAACCAATATTCGAACCCTCTGTAGTACTGTAGTTATTGTTTGTTGTGAAGCCTAAACGAACATATTTACCTACACCCTGATCAAGGCTTCCGCGCATAGAGTACCGGGTATATTGCTGTGTAGGAACTACGCCCTGGTCTTTAAAATACCCTCCACTGAAACTGTAACGTCCTTTTTCTGTTCCACCTGAAACACTCAGATCCTGGCTTGTAATAACACCTGTTTTAAAAAGTAATTCCTGCCAATCAGTATTAACACCTTCAGCCTCGTCCTCTCCAAGTTGCCCTGCATACTGCCCGGCAGCCTGGCGCAGCGCGTAAAACTCTTCGCCATTCATCATCGGATACTTGGAAAAGATGGTTTTTGCGCCAACAAAACTATTGAAGCTGATCTGTGGCTTTTGCCCTGCCTTACCTGATTTGGTCGTGACTAATATAACACCATTTGCACCACGGGAACCATAAATAGCTGTAGCCGAGGCATCCTTTAAGATATCTACACTCTGAATGTCGATAGGATTAATATCGCCAATAGATCCGGGGAAAGGGATACCGTCTAACACTACTAATGGATCATTGGTGGCAGTAATAGAGCGTGTACCGCGAATACGGATCTGCATGGTAGCACCTGGCTGAGAGGACGATTGAGAAAACTCCACCCCTGGTAAGCGCCCTTGCAGAGCTTGTGAAATGTTTGCTGATGGCACTTCGTTTAATGCTTCACCGCTTATAGAGGCAACCGAGCCGGTTACTGCTTCCTGCCGCTGTACGCCGTAGCCAATAACCACTACCTCATCCAGCGCCTTGGCATCAGACTGCATCGTAACATTTATAGTGGTACGATTATTTATCGCAACTTCCTGCGTCTGGTAGCCCACAAAAGACAACACAAGCGTACCCGTTCCGTCCGGAAGGCTTAAAGAATAATTTCCATCAACATCTGTTGGCGCAGCATTAGTTGTTCCTTTTTGAAGGACAGTTACACCTGGTAAGCCATCTCCTTTCTCATCGGTTACACGGCCAGTTACGCTGAAGCCGCCATTCTGCGCCATGGCCTGCCAGCTTACCATCAAAAGAGTCAGCAGCAAGGAGGCTACCTGCATGACTTTTGGCCATCTTTCCCTTTTATTCATGGCTCTATTTTTTTGTATAAAATCACATTTCATAGATATGTATTTATGTTTGAGTTTTTGTGAGAATTAATGAGACAGCAGAAGCGAGAGCAGCACCGCAAGAGGTACTCCGAAGAGGCAGTACAGCAGATGGCACAGGTATTTAATGGTCTTTCGGGCATGTGTAAGGCAGAGATTTTAAACGTGTAATTTTATTTATGCCAACGTTGGCAATTTTAGTTAAAGCTTTATTTGCTTCCGTCATTACAGCTTGAAAAGCTGATTTTGCAAAACCTGGAATGCGGTAGTTGCACCAGATCAGAGATATGTTCATTTTCTGGACAGAGGTTTCTCATACAAGCAGACACTGAAACAAACATTTGTTTGTATTTCGACTTAAACTTGGGAATAAAATTTAATAATTGCAACCGATTGCAATTATTTTTTTCATAAACAGTCGGACTCCTTCTATAATAGAAGGATCGAAGCTTGTCTTTATGCCTAGATTATCCGCTTTTCAACTGAAAAGCGGAAATTTTGGTCTTTGTTAGCAGGTTAAACTGAATATGATTTTTAGATTTCAGCTAAACTCTAATGAAAAATGGTAACTTAACAGGAGCATCGATTGCAGCAATTTGTGCTGTTGCTGAAGCAAACCTTAGTTTGGACAGGTCCTTTAAGAAAAACTATGGCAGCAGCAATCAAGCTTATTGAATTTGATTATTATGCTAACGTGAACTCGGGAATTAATTTGGTTTAAGACAGGCATTTGCGCAACAAAAAAGGCTAAGGATTAGGTAGAAATATTGTCCGATGTTTCACCTAACTCCTTAGCCTTATGCACTTTATCATA
>NZ_JBLIQL010000033.1:0-40407 GCF_047525655.1 Pontibacter sp. 13R65 | reverse complement strand
AAGGAGGCTCGTCCCGGCAAAAAGCCTGTTTGAATTTCATAGCAGTAAGCGACTAGTACTCTTACAGGTAGTCCTTTGCCAGAACGAAAGTTACATGGTAGAGGAGTTGTTAGACAGTCTGACGGCCGCGTGCATAAGCTATGCTACGGCAGACGGTCTTGCACGTCTCATGAATTCCAAGCCGCTAGCATCAATCCAATAAGTAAATCAAATTGTGTCTACTCCGTAATCCTTGCGCTGTGTAAAGAATTACTTCTATCAATCTTAAATCACACAAGACAAGCTTTTTCTAAAACTTACTTCCCTTCTTTACTTATAAAGAAAGAGTAAACTTAACCCTTTAGAAAGCAGCATATGCAACAGATTTTCTTCGATAATTGGGAGAGTATTGTCAGGACAATTATCCTCACTGTGTTAGGGTATGTCTCCATGATCATCTTGTTAAGGATTTCGGGCAAGAGAACTCTCTCTAAGATGAACGCATTTGATTTTATAATTACGATTGCCCTCGGTTCGAGCCTGGCCACTTTATCTCTGAGTAAAGACGTGACGCTGGCCGACGGAGTAACTAATTTTGCTGTCTTTATCTTACTCCAGTTTTTGTTAACATGGCTGTCTGTGAGAATAAAAAAGGTGAAGACTATTATAACCAGCAGTCCGACCTTAATTTTTTACAAAGGTGAGTTTTTGTACCATACCATGCAGGAGCAGCGGGTAACTAAAGAAGAAGTTTACAGCGCGGGCAGGCACCAAGGGCTTGCCAACCTGGATTCTGTTGATATGGTCATTTTAGAGACAACAGGAGACTTAACCATTATAGACAACAGCAAGGCCGGCAAAATAAACACACTGGAAAACGTGAAGGGTGAAGAACAACAAAACAGAATAAACCTAGACACGTAACTCAACTAAAACAAAAACCGGCTGAACTCCTTTCGGAATCCAGCCGGTTTATATTTTGATAGAAGATCAGATTAAAGAGAAACCCCTCTTTTCCAAGGAATAAAGTCATCCTGACCAAGCAATTGTGCTTTCGTCTGGATCTCGCCACTGGCTACTGCAATAATATGCTCCAGCATCGCTTCGCCCATTTCTTCGATGGTTTTAGTGCCTTCTATTACAGGACCAGTGTTCACGTCGATAATGTCAGACATGCGCTGGGCCAGAATTGAGTTAGAAGAAACTTTAATAACTGGAGTTACCGGGTTACCAGTTGGAGTGCCTAAACCAGTTGTGAACAGAATGATGTTAGCACCTGAACCAGCCATAGCGGTTGTGCTTTCCACGTCGTTACCAGGAGTGCAAAGCAGGTTCAGACCTGGCTTTGTTACGTACTCAGGGTAATCCAGTACATCTACAATAGGAGAGGTACCACCTTTTTTAGCCGCACCAGCCGATTTAATAGCATCTGTAATCAAACCGTCTTTAATGTTGCCTGGGCTAGGATTCATATCGAAACCAGATCCTACTGCCTCGGCAGCACGCGCATATGCACGCATCAGGTGCACAAAACGATCAGCAGTCTGTTCGTCTACGCAACGGTTAATCAGGTCCTGCTCTACACCGCAAAGTTCCGGGAACTCCGACAGAATAGATTTACCACCCAAGGCTACTACCAAATCAGAAGCATGGCCTACAGATGGGTTGGCAGAAATACCAGAGAAACCATCAGAGCCACCACACTCCAGTCCAACTACCAGTTTGCTCAAAGGAGCAGGCTGGCGTGTGTTTTTGTCAGCTTCAACTAAACCGATAAAGGTTCTGCGGATTGCCTGTGATAACAGTTCCTGCTCAGTTCCTTCTTTTTGCTGCTCCAGCACGATAAGCGGCTTAGAGAAGTTCGGGTTAATGGCCTTTATTTTTTCTTCCAGAATGCTAACCTGCGCATTTTGGCATCCGAGGCTAAGCACGGTAGCACCAGCTACGTTCGGGTTGTTGATATAACCTGCCAGCAGGGCGCATAGCATATCAGAGTCTTGTCTGATACCACCGCAGCCACCTTCGTGGGTCAGGAACTTAATACCGTCTATGTTTTCGAATACACGCTTCTGTCCGGTAGACGAAGTTGCCTGTAACGATAGTCTTTCTATTTCTTCGATATTGCCAGCCTGGTAGAGTTCCACCATTTGCTGCACATACGACTTGTAGATGTCCTGATGGCCGAAACCAAGTTCATCTATAAAAGCCTGCTTGATAATGTTTACGTTGCGGTTTTCGCAGAACACCATTGGTATAACCAGCCAGTAGTTGCCGGTACCCACCTGACCATCGGCACGATGGTAACCCATAAAGGTTCTGTTTGCCCATTTAGATACGTCAGGTGCTGTCCAGCCGGTAACTTTTGTTTTGCCGGTGAATTCAGAAACAGAGTGCTTCACGTTATGAATCGTAAGCACGCCACCTGTAGGAATAGTAGATACAGCTTTGCCAACAAGCGAGCCGTACATGAAAATTTCGTCGCCAGGAGCTAATTCCTGTTCTGCAAATTTATGTTTGGCTGCAACATTTTCGGCAAGCACAATCTTGTTACCGTTATATTCAACCACCTCACCAAACTCCAGGTCCGTCAGTGCTACCAGCACGTTATCATCAGGATGGATTTTTAAAATTTTGTTTGACATATCTATACTAATGGTTATTAGCGCAATCGATTGCGCGATATTGCAAATAAGCAAAAAGTATTTCTAAAATTGAAAAGAATTTGATTAAAAATTTTAAGAGAGGTGCTTTAAAAGGAGAAAGCTTAAGAAGTAAGTAAAATTTCCAATCAATCACCAATTTACTCCTTCTTTAAACAAAAGGAGCATTACTTTTCTTTATGCATTGATAAACTTTCTAAAGCTTACATAGCAGGTTCAAGCTGGCTAAGAAAAATTATATAACTGAACCAGCACTGGCTACTTCTTTATTTCTATTCCAGGCATAAGAATGCCACCTGCTAACCCTATGGTGAGTTTAGCTAAAATTACCTCCGGAAGGTTTTTTTTATTAGCAGAATTGATGGAGCAAAGACTTAATGTGGCTTTAGAGTTTCTCTACTTGCAGCACAGCCTGTTTTGTGTCTGCATCCTGCTCCAATCCCGGAAAAGGTCTTATCTCTTTTAACGTAATTTTATAGGTTACTTGCCCAATCTGGGTAGTAATGGTGTGGGTATTGCGCGGCTCTTGGTTGTAGCAGCCACCAATGCACATTTCTATTGTATCGTTTTTGCCTTGGCTGTTAGAAGCTGACAATAAAATGGAAGCAGCACCATAGTGTACGCAGGTGGCATTTGCAGGGCAACGAGAGTCATTTAGCTCTTTGAGCCACAGGTGCAGTTTGCGCGGAGCTTCGCCTCCTGTTAAAATAACCTGCTCGCCCATTTTTATTGAAAACTCCTGTTTAAATGGAATACCCTCAGCAGATGTTTTGGTAGCAGCAGTTTCATTTAGCAGATCGCTGTCTGATTGGCAATTCCATAAAAACATAGCCAAAATCAGGTAAAAGTATTTGGTTATCATGTAAGCAAAAAGATTGATTTTACATTACTATGAGTTCCAAAAGAGGCAATTGGTTGCATCCAGGCTGCAGGATGACCTGTTATTTTGGCTAGTGCGCTGGTAAAAGTCTGGAGGCCTTCCAGTTCAGGGAAAACATAAATTTGACTATAGCTTAGCCTCTTCACTACTGAGCGAGCTAAAAGGAGAAATCAGCAACTCTTAACCATAGACCCAATTTACCAGCGTTAAGGCTATTGCCACAAGCACAAACACCGAAATCAGGTTCAGGAAAAAACCGGCCCTTACCATTTCCGAGATTTTAATAAAACCACTCGAGAACACCACGGCATTGGGAGGGGTGGAAACCGGCATCATAAAGGCACAACTCGAGGCAATAGTAACCGGCACTGCCAGCAGCATGGGGTTTACCTGCAGCGATTGGGCAATGCCCAGCACCACCGGAACAAAAATAACCGTAAGCGCTACGTTGCTCATTACTTCGGTTATGTAGACGGTAAAGGTAGTGAGCAGTAGTATGAGCAGCCAGAGAGGCATGGCCCCTTCACCAGCCATTTTAGTGCCTACATACTCTACAACACCCGTAATTTCGAGGCTTTTGGCCAGACAAATTCCTCCGCCAAACAACAGCAGAATGCCCCAGGGCAATTTTTGAGTGCTGGACCAATCCAACACAAACTTCTGACTAGCCAGATTTACAGGCAGTACAAACATCAGGGTTCCTCCTGCCATGGCGATAACGGTGTCGTTTAGGTAACTGGCACCTAATAGTTGGTTTAATTGTGCTTTAAATATCCAGGCAAAGGCTGTAAAGAAAAACACGATAGATACCAGCTTTTCGGCAAGTGTCATGGGGCCGAGCTCTTGCAGTTTGTCCTGGATTAGTGTTTCGGAGCCAGCCAGTTTTTGGAGCCGGTGCGGAAACAGAACGCGTGTGATTAGGAAGTAAGTAGCAGCCAGCAAGATAAAGCAGCAGGGAACACCAATCAGCAGCCAGCGGCCAAAATCTATTTCAGTCTGGTAGAACTCCTGCATGTAGCCAGCCAGCACTACGTTAGGTGGTGTGCCTATAATGGTAGTAATGCCCCCGATGTTGGCGGCATAGGCAATGCTCAGCAGCAGGCCCAGTTTAAATTTACGGTAGCTTTCTTCCTCTTCCCCGCTTTGTTGTTCACGTAACAACGTCACAATCGATACAGCTATGGGGAGCATCATTACGGCGGCAGCTGTGTTAGAGATCCACATGCTCAGAAAGGCGGTAGCCAGCATAAAACCCAGAATAATGCCGTTTGCCTTGGTACCCGTTACCCGGATGATGTTCAGTGCTATACGGCGGTGCAGGTTTTGCTTTTCCATGGCCAGGGCAATCATAAAGCCACCCATAAACAAAAAGATGATAGGGTTAGCATAAGGTGCGGCTGCATCAGCCATGCTGAAAACCTGCAGAATAGGAAAAATCACGAGCGGAAGCAGGGCTGTAACAGGTAACGGAACAGCCTCTGTTATCCACCAGACCACCATCCAAGCTGCCAGTGCCAAAACCTGAGGTGCTTTCGGATCGAGTGAGGCTGTTTGTACAGTAAGCAGAATTATTAAAAACAGTGCAGGACCTGCCAGAAAACCTAATAATTTATACATGAGGTGTATACCTGAGGGAGCGAAACTAGTGCTCTTCCAAATTAAGAAATTAGAAATTAAAAAATATTATGGTATGAGTGAGCTCGCTCATAACGACTATTCCGCAGCTTCTAGCCGCTGTAAGATTGCTTTCCAGGTATAAAATTTTCTAAAGATAAAACTGGAAGCGTACTGGTAAGCATAGGTTCTTAATGTAACCTTTTGCGCCTTAAGAAGCTCCCTGACTACCTTTTTCGATGTAAAAATTAGGGTCTACCACTATTTTGGCTCCTTTTTTCAGGCCCTTGAGTTCCTGCCAGTTATTTGTTGGCTGCAGCCATTGCTCTTTTCCGGCTACAAATACTTTTACAGGCATGTTAAAGCCATCTACGGTGTTGGTCCAGCGGTATTGTAATTTGTTACCATCTTGCTTGTACTCCAGGCGTGGCAGGCGCGTGTCGCGGAGGTACTGGTTAAAGAAGGTGCTGAGGTCGCGGCCGGTTTTCAGGCTCAGGTAGTCTTCTATTTGTTGGGTGGTAACGGTTTGGTGGTAAAAGTCTTTGTTAAGGCCACGCAGAATGCCACGCCACTTTTCGTCGTCGTTCACGATCTGGCGCAGGGTGTGCAGCATGTTGGCTCCTTTGGGGTACATGTCGCCAGAACCCTCCTGGTTTACATCATAATAACCTATAATCGGGCTATCGTTTTGTATGTTTCTGCGGATGCCGATTACATAAGCATTACCCGCCTCTTTGCCGTAGTGGTACTCCACAAAGAGGTTTTCGGAGTAGGTGGTAAAGCTCTCATGAATCCACATATCGGCAGCGTCTTTATAAGTGATGTTGTTGGCAAACCACTCGTGCCCCGTTTCGTGCACAATAATATAGTCGAATTTCATGCCCCAGCCAGTACCGCTCAGGTCGTAGCCCATGTAGCCATTTTGGTAGCCGTTGCCATACGTAACAGAGCTCTGGTGCTCCATGCCCAGGTACGGCACCTCCACCAGTTTGTAGCTGTCCTCATAAAAAGGATAGGGGCCGAACCAATGCTCAAATGCCTGCAAGGTGCGCGGAACATCCTTAAACTGCTTTTTGGCTTTGTTGAGGTTCTCGCGAAGTACGTAGTAGTCGCAGTCGAGCGGCCCTTTTTCTCCCTGGTATTTTTCAGAGAAGTGCACATAGTCGGCAATGTTCACATTCACGCCGTAGTTGTTGATGGGGTTGGAAATAAACCAGTGAAAGGTTTTGGTGCCATCGCTGTTAGTTTCCTGCTTACGTAGCCTGCCATTCGACACGTTGGTTAGGTTACCTGGCACGCGAACGCTTATCAGCATACTGTCGGGTTCGTCGTACATATGGTCTTTGCAGGGCCACCAGAGGCTGGCACCGTCGCGCTGGTTAGAAGTGGCAACAAAAGGCAGGCCCTTGCTGTCTTTTGTCCAGGTGAAACCGCCGGTCCAGGGAGGACGAACACTTACCTGCGGTTTGCCGCTGTAGTGTACCTCCAGCGCGTTTACAGCACCAATTTCCTGTTTTTCGGTAAGGGTTATGTACCAGGCATTTCCATCTTGCTGCACTTCCAACGGTTTGCCGTTCTGCAGGACTTTCTGCATGGTCATGGGAGGTTGCAGGTCGATTTGCAGGCGCTGGTTAGGCTCCAGTACCCTGTAATGCACGGTGTTCTTGCCACGCACGGAGCTGTCTGCGGGGTTTACGGCAATGTCGAGGTGGTAGTATGTGAGGTCCCACCAGGCTCGTTCGGGTGTTATAGAGCCCCTGATGGTGTCTTGCCGGGTAAACGTTGGCTGCTGTGCCAACGCAGGAAGCACGATAAAAGCTAATAGTGAAGTGAGTATGCTGCGCAAATACGAATTTTTCATGTACTGTAGAATTGGAATAGGAACTAGGCGTTGTTCTAAAAACAAATGGTAAGGTACTAATTATACCAGATTTTAGATGCTAGACTCTTTAATTAGTTAAGAGTTGTATACTTTTTGGAGGCCAAAGTTTAAAGTTAGCTTTACTTACATTACTGATCCTTTCATTCCCTTAATCGAAGTTCCTCCACTCTGTTTTTAAATCAACAATTTAGCCATTTAATAATTTAACTATCATCAACCAAATTATTTAAATAAAAACAGCCTTCAGGAGCTATTTTTAACATTTTATGCCGAGGGCTCAGGGGTGGAGTTTTTCGTATTCAGGAACCAGAGTTAATCCAGTTAAAAAAGTATAAGGTCAAGCCTTGGCAAGATTTCGGTAAAATTCCGTTGGAAGGGCTCTTTCATTTGAATAATTGTAAGAGGCACTGCACTCTCAAAAACAGACGCAATTAAAGTCGGCCTGTTCGCATGGGTCTTAGTGTAAAATAACCTGAAAGCCCCTTGCCGTAACCAAACCTTTTCGCTGCCGTTGCTACACAGATTAAGCTAGTTAAAAGCGGCAAATTTGCTTGAAACATGAAGATGAAGAAACACACTGTAGCGGCCTTTTTTACGGCAGCAATTCTGTTTTTAAATAGTTGCTCCTCAGACCCGGTGACCGGTAAAAAGGAGCTGATGCTGCTGTCGGAGGAGCAGGAAGTTGAGTTGGGCAAGCAGGCCGACCCCGAAATTGTGGCGCAGTTTGGTTTGTACCAGGACCCTGCCCTGCAGCAGTTTATGCAGGAAAAAGGGCAGCAAATGGCCGCCATTTCGCACCGGAGCAAGCTGGAACACCATTTTAAAGTGCTGGACTCGCCGGTGATTAACGCTTTTGCGGTTCCTGGTGGCTATGTGTATTTTACACGCGGCATTCTGGCGCATTTTAACAACGAAGCGCAGTTTGCTGGAGTGTTAGGGCACGAAATTGGGCATGTGGCGGCACGACATTCGGCACAGCAGCAGAGTAAAGGCGTGCTGGCTCAGTTTGGTTTGGTTTTAGGCCGCATTATAGCACCAGAATTTGAAGGGTTTGCCAATGCCGCCTCGCAAGGGGTAGGGCTGCTGTTCCTGAAGTTCGGCCGCGACGATGAACGGGAGTCGGACCGCCTGGGCGTGGAGTATGCCACCAAGTTAGGTTATGATGCCGCCGAAATGGCCGACTTCTTTAATACCCTGCAACGCACGCAGGAAAGCAGCGACGGCGAAGAAATGCCAAATTTCCTGTCTACCCACCCCGCCTCGGCAGAGCGATCTAAAACGGTGCGGCAGCTGGCCGATAAGTGGCAGCAGGAAGCCAATTTAACTGATGCTAAAGTGAACCGCGAAACCTATCTGAAGCTGATAGACGGCCTTATTTATGGTGAAGACCCGAAGCAGGGTTATGTGGAGAAGGAGGTCTTTTACCACCCGGAGCTGCGCTTCCGCTTCCCGATTCCTACAGACTGGCGGCACGAGAATTCGCCGCAACACTTTCAGATGGCTCCGAAAGACGGTAAGGCTATGATGCTGCTGACACTGGCGCAAGGAGAGTCGCTGGAGGCGGTGGCGGAGCAAGTCTTGAAGCAAAACAGCTTGCAGGCACAGCAAACAAAGCAGGTAACTGTAAACGGCTTGCCTGCACTAGCCATTGTGGCCGACCAGGTACAGCAGCAGCAAGTTTCGCTCCGGGTACTTACGTACCTGATCCAGTATAATGGCAATATCTACAGCATTATGGGTGTTGCTTCGCCTGCAGAATTTGAAAACTATGCCCCCGAGTTTGAGCATACCATGCAGAACTTCGCCAGGTTGACTGATTCGGAAAAGATAAACCGGCAGGCAGAGCGCATTCGCATTAAAACACTTAGCCGTAGCAGTACTCTTGCTCAGGCCCTGCGTAGTTTTCAGGTACTGGATAGCCGTTTAGATGAGCTCGCCATTCTCAACGGTATGCAACTCGACGATCAGCTTTCGCAAGGAACCATGATCAAGGTTGTGAGTCGATAGGAGAGGTTAACTGTTAAGATTGTTGCTTTTGCACCTCTAATCAGCTCCAACTCTCTTAGTTGCTGCTCGATCCGGAGCCCTCAAGCTTCAATGTTCTATTAATTGAGTCTTAGCGCTCACGGCCGCGAGGCCTCGTCTTTGGCCATCGCCGCTGCGTTCCCTCCTGCCTTCGCTGTCGCTCAGGCTGCCGCTGAAGCGGCACCGGATCTTACGAGGCGGCTCAAGCCAAAGACTGGTTTACGTGCGCTTAACTACGGTAGCTGGTTGAGCAGCAATATTTAGTTACTTCGGGATGCTGTTTTTGTAATAAAAGAATCTTGAGTGAAGTTAACTAACCTCTATCAATAAAAACTACTGTGAGTAAAATAGCAAACGCTGTTCTACTACTAATGAGTAAGAGGAGAGTACAATCTGCCTCAGCTATCGAAGCTTTACCAGTCCTTGGGTTGAGCGCCTTTNTAACTAACCTCTATCAATAAAAACTACTGTGAGTAAAATAGCAAACGCTGTTCTACTACTAATGAGTAAGAGGAGAGTACAATCTGCCTCAGCTATCGAAGCTTTACCAGTCCTTGGGTTGAGCGCCTTTGCAGGTTTCCGGTGCCGCGGGAGTGGCAGCCCGCTTGCGGGCAGGAAAGATGCAGCAGCGCGATGCCCAAGGACGAGGCCCCGCGGCCGTGAGCGCTCAGACTTAAACGATGAAACATCAAAGCTTAAAGGCTTCTCATAAAGCAGTTACCAGTACAGCCGGACCTCTATACAAGTGCAGAAAAAGTTTTGAATAAAAAATGTATCAGCAATTCTTACTTCTTTAAAAAGAAAAAACCTCTCTAAACTAGAGAGGTTTTTTCTAGAAAATGGGAAATTCAATGTTATTGTATGCCGCCACCTTCACCTTGCTTGGCATCGTCGTTACGAATGCTCTTCTTGCGGCGAACCGGCGACTGCTGCATCTGACCGAAGTTGTAGTTAAAGGTTAGTTTAAAGCCACGGTTATAGTTATTCATCACAATATTCTGGTCAAAAGCATCGGTTCTGAAGTTTGTGAGCATCCGCATGTTTCTACGGAACGGGTTGTCGATACCGAAGCTTATACCACCTTTCTTATCGAACAGCTCTTTTTTGAAGGCGATGCTGTGGTAAGAGAAAGAGGCAAAGCTGCCTTGCAACTGTATTCTGCGTGAGTTAAAGCCTCCGTTAAATTGAGCACTGTAGCCTTTGCCCAACTGGTAAGCTGAATTCAGGTTAATGTTGTACATCCAGCCATTGTTGCTGCCGTATTGTTGGCTGTTCAGGTCTACAAAATAGATGTTGGAGCTCCCCGAAATGGTCCAGTCGTTAACTGGTTTAACACTGCCAAACAGGTTAATGCCGTAGGTTTTATTCTGAGCGATGTTCCGGAAAGTGATAACGGTTACAGAGTCATTTTCCAGGTAAGGCAGCGTTTCGATGGCATTGTCGGTTTGGCGCATGTAAAGCGAGGCGCTGAGGGAGGTGGTTTTAAAATAGGTGCTGTAGCCAATCTCAAATAAATCGGTTAATTCCGCATCGAGAGTCGGATCACCTACAACCACTGTGTTACGAGCCTGCACCTGGCGGTAAGGGTTCAGGAAGTTGAGCGACGGACGCTGGATACGTTGTGTAAAACTTGCCTTGAACGTATGCATGTCTTTCATGGTGTAAGACAGCGCCACACTTGGGATAAAGTTGTCGTAGTTGCTACCGAAGGCCTGGTTCTCGGTTCTCAGGTCGGCCTTAATGTCGGTGTATTCGTAGCGGCCACCAAGTTTTACATTCAGCGTCTTTTTCAGGGCAAAGCCATAGGTCAGGTAAGTGGCATACACATCCTGCTCGTAAAAGAAGATGTTCATGGAGTTCTCGTCAGGGCCATTTGTTCGGAGGGTACTGTAGCGGGCATCGCTGTCTACATCCCTGAAAATGGTTTTGGCACCGATCTCTAAATTTGTTTTGTTCGCAAAAGGATGTGTATAATCCACCTGAAACGTCAGTTCGTCGTTTCCGCCATCGTTGGTGTTGCGCACAAATTCATAAGGGTCCATGCCTCTCTGGAAGGTATAGTCCTGGTTGGCTTTGTTGTTGATGTTGGTAAAGTTGTAGAGCGACAAAATGGCGAGCTCCTGACCAGGCTTGAAAGTATGTAGGTAATCCAGATTAATGTCGGCACCCTGGCGTCTGAAGCGGTTGGTCACATCGGCATAGGTTAGTGGGCTGGCTTCTCCGAACATAGTGGAATTTATCTCCTGGTCGTTCTGCATCCGGAACATGCCGCCATTAAAGCGTATCCCACCAGATAAGCTGTTTTTTTCGTTTATATCGTAATCGAAGCCCACCTGTCCGTTCATAAAACCGCCCTGCGGCCTGGTTTTGCCGCTGAACTGGAAAATGTCGTTGCCACCGTTGGAGAGACGCGTTAGCCTGATATCGCCTTTGTTGTAAAACAGGTTGGAGCCGATGGTGCTGTTAATGCCCAATTTGCCCTGGCGTATGTTCAGGCTGGCGTTGCCGTTGCTGGAGCGTGTGCCTCCACTCAGCGCCACAGAGCCATTTACGCCCTGCATGTTGCTGTCTTTTTTGGTGATGATGTTGATGATACCGGCAGAACCTTCGGCATCGTATTTGGCCGATGGGCTGGTAATAACCTCCACCGATTTTATCATGTTGGCCGGAATCTGCTTCAGGGCATCGGCAATGCTGCCAGCCATAATAGAAGAAGGCTTGTTGTTGATGAGCACACGAATATTGGAGCTGCCCCGCAGCATCACGTTTCCGTCTGTGTCTACAGATAAGCCCGGCACTTTCTGCATGACGTCGGCTGCGCTGCCACCAGCATTAGTCGCATCTTTTTCGGCATTGTAAACGGTGCGGTCAATTTTCTCCTCCACCAGGTTTTTCTCGCCGGTTACCACCACCTCGCTCAGATTTTGTGAGTTGGTGGTGAGGGAGATGCTGCCCAGGTTCAAATCGGCATTGTCGGCAGCAACAGTTACTTCGTTTATAACCAGTTGCAGATAACCGATAAAGCTCACGTTGAGCTTGTATTTGCCTGCCGCTACCTTGTCTATGGTAAAGCGGCCTTTGTCGTCGGCCATGGTGCCGTTAACGGGTTGATCGGTGCGCAGGTCAATCAGGGCCACTGTTGCAAATTCAACCGGTTTTTTGGTAGCAGCATCGAGCACAACGCCGCTAATTTTGGCATTGCCTTTAGGAGTAGAAAGAGCGGCCTGTTGTTGTGGCGCGGACTGAGAAGCGCCTGGCCCTTGTGCCAGGGCAGGGAAGGTGGTTAAGCCCAACAGCAGGTAAAGTAAGCTTTTTTTCATGTTTTATTTTGTACTAGTGATAGCCGGAAGCTGGTTTTAGTGCTTCACTCTACAAAGAAAAGCTAAACTTTAAACCTGCGGAAACAGAATAGACCAACAGCACCTATTCTTATATAGAAAGGCTGTAAAAATCTATCAGCAGGAATATTTAATGTGCTAATGGTTTAATGGGTTAATGTGCTTGTGGGGCAAGTGGACCCTTGGCAAAATTCCGACAGAAATCCTTCTGGAGGGCATTTTCATTTAAATAATTGCTCTTCCTCCCGGCAAATCTTACTGAATGTACTTAGAAGGTATGAAAATAATAATCTTCTTGTCAAATGTTATTCCTCCCGCTACTGCCTTTGCCAAGCGCACAAATTCCAGTCATTGGCTTGAGCCGCCTCGTGAGATCCGGTGCCGCCAAGGCGGCAGCCCGCTTGCGGGGCAGGAGGGAACGCAGCGGCGATGGCCAATGACGAGGCCCCGCGGCCGTGAGCGCTCAGAGCAGTTCTTTGCAACAAGATAGTTTAAGGGCACCGGATCAGCAGTTGCTAAGACAGGTGGAAAAGTATTAGATAGTCTAAAATCTCTCTGGAATGGCAATTTCATTAGAAGAATTACTGCTCATTCTCCATTTATTCTATAGACAAAATCTTACTCCAGCGTGCGTATGGTGTTATTTTGAGCTAACTTGCTAAGCACCTGATAAGTAATTTTTCAAAATAAATGATGTAAACTTACCTAATTGCTAAATAATTTTTAACTTTGTAGCAAATTCTATTCTCCAGGTGAGGAATTTATAGAAGAAGAGGCGAGAGAACAGGCTCTTAGACCCTCTGGCAACCATCCCGTTGGAAAGGTGCCAAATCCTGCCCAACTGTTATGGGGAAATATAAATTATTAAAATGAAAGACATCAACCAACGTTTTCCTTTTGCTGAAGAGCCTCTTTTCTCTTCCCGTTCCATAGCCTGCTGTTCGCCAAAAACAAGTTGTTGTTGCTGCTGTGCCGCTTATAACCATTGGCAAACTAATCACTAAACCGCTTTTTCTTGAACTGAACAGGGCATTCCTGTCGTTAAGAGTTACCCTTACAGCTTCCGGGCTGCTTTTGCAGAAAAATGGGAGGGTTTATGCTCAAAAGCAGCACCTCGACCTACATGGCGAGCTGTTCTGCGTAATAAGAGAGGCAAATGTTTTCAGAGAAACATTTTTTGATTTATAAATAATTGAAGTTCACCCTGGCGCGGTGACTTTGCTTTAATAATAGTTGTAGTAGAGAGATATCTTATAATATGCTAAGTTTCAGATCAGAACTGGAAAACCCTATTGTTGAAAAAGACATTATCGATCTTGAAAAGAAGATCAGGCTTTTTCGCGAAGGTAAATTAAACGAAGAAAAATTCCGTAGCCTGCGCCTTGCGCGTGGTGTGTATGGGCAGCGGCAGGTAGGTGTGCAGATGGTACGGATTAAGTTACCATTTGGCAGACTTACCACACAGCAGTTGCTCCGCATCGCTTCCATCTCCGATGAGTATTCTACCGGGAACCTGCACCTGACCACGCGTCAGGATATCCAGATACATTACGTGAGTCTGGATCGCACTCCAGAACTTTGGGCAAAACTGGAGGAAGATGATATTACGCTGCGCGAAGCCTGCGGTAATACGGTGCGTAACGTAACTGCTTCGCCAGAGGCTGGCATCGATCCGGAAGAGCCGTTTGATGTGGCTCCTTATGCCGATGCTACTTTCCGTTACCTGCTGCGTAACCCAATTTGTCAGGAAATGGGACGTAAGTTCAAGATGTCTTTCTCTTCCAGCGACAAAGACACAGCCTTTGCTTACATACACGATTTGGGCTTTATCCCGAAGGTGCAGGTAATAGATGGCCAGGAAGTGCGTGGCTTTAAAGTGCTCATTGGTGGTGGCCTGGGCGCTCAGCCGGTGCTGGCACAGGTAGCTTACGAGTTCCTGCCTGAGAATCGTATTATTCCATTTATAGAAGGAGTTCTGCGTATATTCGACCGCTATGGCGAGCGCAATAACCGCAACAAGGCCCGTTTTAAATACCTTCAGAACAAGATTGGCATGGAAGAGGTGATGCGCCTTGTAAAAGAGGAAGCAAAGGCCCTGAAAGTGCACGAGTTCGATATTCCGAACAGAGAAGGCCTGAACCCTGCCTTGCCTGCTCCAAAACCACTGCCTGAGTTCCTGATAGAAAATACAGATAAGTATAAACTGTGGCTACGCACCAACACTTTTCAGCAGAAGCAGGAAGGCTATTTTGGAGTGTATATGAAAGTGCCGATCGGCGACATCAGTTCCGACACTGCTCGTAAACTGGTGCCTTTGATCCGCGATTATGCCGCCGATGAACTGCGCGTAACCCAAGGGCAGAACCTACTACTCAAGTTCGTGCGCGAAGAGGCACTACCTTATTTTTTTACCAAGCTCGATGAGCTGGGTCTGGCAGAACCAGGCTTTGATACCGTAGCAGACATTA
This sequence comes from Pontibacter sp. 13R65, assembly GCF_047525655.1. Classification (NCBI taxonomy): domain Bacteria; kingdom Pseudomonadati; phylum Bacteroidota; class Cytophagia; order Cytophagales; family Hymenobacteraceae; genus Pontibacter; species Pontibacter sp. 13R65. The sequence goes on along the minus strand of NZ_JBLIQL010000033.1, from coordinate 25,561 downwards.
CCACCTGCCCTGGCACCGATACCTGTAACCTGGGCATATCCAACAGTACGCACATTACCAAGGTGCTGGAAGACGTAATTATCCAAGAGTACCCAGAGCTGCTGTTCAACACCGACCTGAAAATAAAAATTAGTGGCTGCATGAACTCTTGCGGTCAGCACGGCCTGGCCGGGCTTGGTTTCCATGGCTCTTCTATTAAGAGTGGTAAGAGCGTGGTGCCTGCTCTGCAAGTAATGATTGGTGGTGGCACACTGGGCGATGGCGAAGGTCGTATTGCACAACGAATTATTAAGGTGCCAAGCAAAAAGGGGCCGGATGTGCTGCGTTACGTAATCGAAGATTACCGCGCCCTGAAACTGGAGAATGAAAAATTCCATGATTTCTTTGAGCGCCAGGGTAAAGACCATTTCTATCAGCTGCTGAAGCCGCTTGCAGACATGACCAAACTGACCTCCGATGATTTCGTGGATTGGGGGCACCAGGAACAGTACCAGCCTGCCATTGGTGTAGGTGAGTGTGCCGGTGTTATGATCGACCTGGTAGCTACTTTGCTGTACGAATCTGAAGAAAAGCTGCAGTGGGCAGTAGAGGCCTTCGAAGAAAAACGATTTGCCGACTCTATCTACCATAGCTACAGCACGTTTGTAAGTGCTGCCAAGGCTCTTTTGCTCGATAAAGGCGTAAACTGCAACACGCAGAACGGCATCATCAACGATTTCGACACCCATTATGTAGCTGAAGGAACCTTCGCTTTTGAACCTGATTTCAGAACAGTGGCCTTGCAGATAAACCAGAACGAGCCAAGCAAGGCTTTTGCTGAGAAATACCTGGCTGAAGCCAAGGATTTTTTGAACAGTGCCAAAAGCTTCAGAGAAGTAAAAGCAGAAGTAATTTCTTAATAAACCGGAGGCTGCTCAAAAGCCTAGGTGCTTTTAGTCAAAAAAAAGGCTCTGGAAGGCCTTTTTCATTAGAAACATCTGGCTGCAGCAATCTATTATACTTACTTATTTTTTTAGATGCAGGTCTGGCAATTACCGGGCCTGCATCTTTGTTTAAACTTATCCTTCGACTAAAGCAAGCAGAAAGTCCTGTTTAGCATAGAAGGTGCCTCAACGGTAAATTGAAAAGAATGAGCAACCAGTTTACTTCTGCAGCCTCACCAGAGCCGATCGAGCCTCGTCCGGTTAATCCGCTCTTCCCGGTTTTCCTGAAGCTGGAGCAGTTGCATGTATTGGTGGTAGGAGGCGGGCCCATTGGGCTGGAGAAAATGACCGCCATCCTTAATAACTCTCCTGACACGCGGGTCGATTTGGTAGCACCCGATATCCTTCCTGAAATTTTTGAACTCGCCACACGCTACCCGAAACTGACGCTGCACCAACGTAAGTTCGAAGAGCGCGATCTGGAAGGAAAAGACATCGTGCTAATCGCTACCAGTCTCAAAGAACTTAACAGGGAAATACGCGACCTCTCCAAAAAATATAAAATCCTGACGAATGTAGCTGATACACCAGCTATTTGCGATTTTTACCTGGGCTCCATTGTGCAGAAGGGCAGCCTGAAGCTGGCCATCTCCACCAACGGCAAGTCTCCTACTGTTTCCAAACGCATTCGGGAAGTGCTCGATGCTGCTTTCCCGGATGAGCTGGAGAGTGTGCTCGATCAGTTAGGTGCTATTCGCAATAAACTGCAAGGCGACTTCGCCTACAAAGTAAAAAAGCTGAACGAGATTACGGAGGTACTGGTAACTCCGGTGGAGGCGCCAAAGTCCGCACCTGTAAAAGCTAAGAAAACTCCTGCGCCAATAGCGCCGGTGATGGTAAAGAAACGGAAAGCCTTCCGGCCGAAGTTTATCCTGCTATATGCTGTCGCAGCACTGGCCCTGATGGTAACCGGCCACCTGCTGTTCAGTTACATCCCACTCCGTACGATTGGTGGCATGGCCGTAAGCGCCTTCAACGAAATAGATTCAACTATCCTTATTTTTATACTGGGGGGCTTTATTGCGCAACTCATAGATGGGGCCCTGGGGATGGCGTATGGCGTAAGTGCCACTACCTTTCTGCTCTCGTTTGGCGTAAGCCCAGTGGCAGCCAGCGCAAGTGTGCATACGTCAGAAATCTTTACCTCCGGGGTATCGGGGCTCATGCACCTGAAGTTCGGCAATGTAAATGCAAAGCTCTTCCGGGTAATTGTGTTACCAGGTGTAATTGGAGCTATCATTGGGGCCTTTCTGCTTTACAGCCTGGAGCAGTACATCCACTTTATACGTCCGGTTATTGCCTGCTACACCTTATTCCTGGGTATTCTGATCATTAAAAAAGTACTCAAGAAAAAAGTGAAGAAGAAGCCGGTGAAGCGCCTTGGATTTCTGGCAACCATGGGTGGTTTTATGGATGCTATTGGCGGTGGAGGCTGGGGACCAATTGTTTCTTCCACACTCATAGCCAAAGGTCGTCACCCGCTCTACACTGTTGGTTCCGTTAACCTGGCAGAGTTTTTTGTTTCTGTGGCCAGCTCCGTTACCTTTATTACCCTGATCGGCTTAACGCACTGGCAGGTAATTCTGGGCCTCGTTATAGGTGGGGCAATCTCAGCTCCCATAGCCGCCTACATTGCCCGCAGGCTGCCTGCCAAAACCCTGATGCTCATTGTAGGTATTGTGGTAATTATTATGAGCCTACGGCTGATTTATATGGCGGTATTTTAACGCTAGAGACAGGGTAAATATTTAACAAGTTTATACAGCACCTATAAACTGTGGCGCATTTGACGTAAATTTGTTCCATTACAAGTTCCATTGACTTTACTACCTCATCATATGTCGAAAAAAGAAACCAAGGCCATACGACTTCAGGCAAAACGCTCACACAACCGGGAGCATTCGGTGCCACTCTATCTTACTTCCAGCTTTATGTTTGAGGATGCAGAGCAGGCAAGAGCTATTTTCGCCGACGAGGAGCAAGGCAATATTTACTCGCGCTACTCTAACCCGAACGTAGACGAGCTGCTGGAAAAAGTATGTTACCTGGAGAAAGCCGAAGATGGCTTTGCTTTTTCATCGGGTATGGCTGCTATTTTTTCGAGCTTGGCGGCATTGCTAAAAGCTGGTGATCATATTCTGGCTGCCCGCGCCGTGTTCGGTTCTACGCACCAGTTGCTCACCAAGGTATTTTCGAAGTGGGGTATTACCTTCTCTTATGCGGATGTAAGCAAACCCGAAGAATGGGAAACCTTGATTACACCGGCCACTAAAATTATCTTGATCGAGACGCCTTCTAACCCAGGTTTGGAAATTATTGACCTGGAGTGGTTGGGCAAGTTGGCAAAGAAGCACAACCTCATTCTGGCTGTGGATAACTGTTTTGCCACACCTATACTGCAGACACCTGCTGACTACGGTACCGACCTCATCATTCACTCTGCCACCAAGTACATGGACGGACAAGGCCGCGTGTTAGGTGGCTTGGTAGTTGGTAGAGCAGACCTGATTGCCGAAATCCGCTTCTTCTCCCGCCACACAGGACCGGCCATGTCGCCTTTCAACGCCTGGATTATTTCCAGAAGCCTCGAGACCCTGTCGCTGCGCATGGACAAGCATTGCAGCAATGCCCTGCAACTGGCGCAGACACTCGAGAAGCATGAGGCCGTAGAAACAGTACGCTACCCGTTCCTGCCATCGTTCCCACAGTACGAGCTGGCTAAAAAGCAGATGAAGCAGGGGGGAGGTATTGTAACACTTACCATTAAAGGCGGTTTCGATGCGGCCAAACGCTTTATTGATAACCTCGACATGATCAGCCTCAGTTCTAACCTCGGCGATACCCGCACGATTGTAACACACCCAGCTTCCACCACGCACTCTAAGTTAACCGAAGAAGAACGTCAGGCCACCGGCATTACGCCAGGTCTTGTGCGTGTTTCAGTAGGGCTGGAGCATGTAGAAGATATTGTCGCAGACATTACGCAGGCGCTGGATAAAACTCTTAAATAGTTAAGAGTTTAAAGTTAGGCTGATTTGTGAGGAATGAAGAGCTTCTTCATGTATTCATAGCCTTAATTTGACTTTTTACACCCTTGCTTGAAAAATCACAAATTGCCTTTGGAAGGGTGATTTCATTAGAATAATTTCACCGAAAGCTAACCAATTACAATGTATTGCGGCAGGAAGCAACGAAGCGGACACATCTGCTAGGTGCACTAGAAGAAAATAAACTGTCTGAGCGTTCAGCGAGTTTTTATTTTCTTGATTTTTTTGGTTCTTTTTGTATCAAGACAAAAAGAATAAAGACTCAGGCAATGAACTAATAACCTGCAGCTGTCAAAGAGAGAACAGAGGCTATGCGAACTTAGATCCAATAACCAAAGCTAACAGATCTCGCCCACAAGATCCTTTCTGGATGACAATGTGAAATGTGGAAAGGCCTTTGGGAATTAGTGCAAAAGTGAATAAGCAATTATATTTCCAGTTCTGATTCAGCAAATACAAAAGCCGTTACTGCTCCAAACAGTAACGGCTTTTGTGCCTTCAGAGGTTATCAGTTACTTATGCAACCGGAGCTTCAGCCGGTACCACTTCAAAAGTATAATCGATGGTGGCCGTTTTATACAATATATGCGCTACAGAGCAATATTTCTCCAGCGACAAATCAATCGCTTTTTTTACCTTATCCTCACTTAAAGGGCCGGTAAATGCAAAATGGATGTTAATTGCCTTGAAAACGGTAACAGAAGGAAGTTCTTCTACTGGTGCTCTTTCGGCATTTACTTTAATGTTGAAAGAGTCTATTTGCTGGCGCTGTTTTTTCAGTATCTGGATAATATCGATGGCGCTGCAGCCACCGAGGCCCATGAGCAGCAGCTCCATAGGGCGGGCACCGGCATTGTGTCCTCCAATTTCAGGAGAGCCATCTATATTTACCGTTACGCCAGCCGAGCCTGTCGCCTGGAAATGATAATCCTGATCTACTCTATTTAATTCTACTTGCATAGTTTTCTATCTTTTCTTTGACCTTGTGTTGAAAGTAAAAATCCCACTCGCAACTACGGGAGCTGAAAGTGGGACTTATTTAAAATCTGCTAAGCACTAAGATGTAAGTAAGAATCAGTTCGCCGAATTTTGTATGAGACTCAAATAGTCTTGTGTCCTGCGTCCTGATACTTGTGTCCTGTTCTTAGATCATGTAGTTCAGTTCACTTTCGTGTACGATGCTGGCTACCATACCGGCTCCTACCGTGGTGTACGATGTTTCGTCTACCAGAATAAAGCCTCCGTTAGCGCGGTTGTTTTCGTACTTGTCGAGCAGCAGGGGAGTGGCCGTACGAATCTGCACGCGGCAAATGTCATTTAGCTGCACCTGGTCCACATCCTCAATATTATCGAGTGTGTTTACGTCTACTTTGTACTGAATTTCTCTGATGATAGCACGGGTTTCGGTAGAGTTGTGGCGAAGCAACAGTTTTGCTCCCGGACGCAGTGCTTTCGCATTCATCCAGCAAACAAGTGCTTCAAACTCTTTTGATACGTCGAGGTTATCTTCCTGGCGCACAATTACGTCGCCGCGGCTAATGTCCACATCATCTTCCAGTTGCAGCACCACCGACATAGGAGCAAAGGCTTCTTCAAGCTCTTTACCACCCAGTTCTACTGATTTGATGGTAGAAGTCTGGCCAGAAGGAAGTACAATAACTTTATCGCCTTTGCTGTACACGCCACTGATTACTTTACCGGCATAGCCTCTGTAGTCGTGGTGCTCGTGCGTGTGAGGACGAATAACGTACTGTACCGGAAAACGTGGGCACGTCAGGTTAAAATCAGAAGAAACAGGAACCTGCTCCAGATGCTCCAGCAAGCTTGGGCCATTGTACCAATCCATTTCTGTAGACCTAGTTACAATGTTATCGCCTTTAAGGGCACTAACCGGAATAAAAGTAATGTCTTTAGAATGTAGCTTTTTAGAAAACTGCTTGTAATCCTCTACAATCTGGTTGTAAGTGGCTTCGTCGTAGCCCACTAGGTCCATTTTGTTGATACAGATAACCAAATGTGGAATACCAAGCAGCGAGGAGATAATAGAGTGGCGGCGCGTCTGCTCCTGCACTCCGTTACGAGCATCTACCAGAATGATAGACAAGTTAGAGTTAGAGGCACCCGTTACCATGTTGCGGGTATATTGGATATGCCCCGGCGCATCGGCAATGATGAACTTACGCCTCGGTGTGTTGAAGTACTTATAAGCCACATCAATGGTAATGCCTTGCTCACGTTCGGCTTTTAAACCATCGGTTAAAAGCGAGAGGTCGATGTTACCATCTTCGTTTACGCGGCCAGAGGTTTCTATGGCTTCAATCTGATCCAGGTAAATCTGGTTGGTATCGTATAGCAGTCGGCCAATGAGGGTACTTTTACCGTCGTCTACGCTTCCTGCTGTTATAAATCTTAAAATATCCATCTTAGAAATACCCTCCTTTTTTACGGTCTTCCATGGCAGTCTCCGACAGTTTGTCATCGATGCGGGTTGCGCCACGCTCACTAATTTTTGAATCTACTATTTCGGCAATTACACTGTCTATGTCATAGGCAATAGACTCTACTGCTGCCGTACAGGTCATGTCGCCCACGGTGCGGAAACGAACGTTACGGGTTACCACTTCTTCTTCCGGATCGCGGTGGATAAAATCGGAAGTAGCCATCAGTTTTCCGTCGCGCACCAGGCATTCGCGCTCATGCGTGAAATAAATATTAGGCAGCTCAATCCCTTCTCTTTTAATGTAGTTCCAAACGTCCAGTTCAGTCCAGTTACTAATAGGGAAGGCACGTACGTTCTCGCCTAGAGTTATGCGGCCGTTATAGATGTTCCACAGCTCCGGGCGCTGACGCTTAGGGTCCCATTGGCCGAACTCATCGCGCACAGAGAAAATTCTTTCTTTGGCTCTGGCCTTTTCTTCGTCACGACGAGCGCCACCGATACAGGCATCAAAGCCAAATTCCTCGATTGTTTCGAGCAGAGTGTAGGTCTGCAGGCCATTGCGGCTGGCATAGCGGCCGGTTGGCTCCGACAGGTTTTGCTTCTTGATAGTGTCCTCTACGTGGCGCACAATCAGTTTTTCGCCTAATCTTTCGGCCAGCTCATCGCGGTAACGAATGGCTTCCGGAAAGTTATGACCCGTGTCGATGTGCACGAGCGGAAAAGGGAACTTGCCCGGACGAAACGCTTTTTCAGCCAGCCTTACCAGCGTGATGGAGTCTTTGCCTCCCGAGAAAAGCAAAGCCGGCTTCTGAAACTGCCCTGCCACCTCTCGCATGATGTGTATCGCCTCTGCTTCCAGCTGCTCCAGGTAATCGAGATAGTACTTGTTCATTTTATTAATATCTGTACTTTTTTATTTAAAAGGATTCTGGCCACCAGTCATCCCTCAGTATAATTAGGTGAGTAAATGGGCAATCTGATGTACTAAATTCGCTTATCTACTCATTCAAAATTCTTAATGTGTATGCAATCCGCACTCTTTTTTAGAGTTATCTTCCCACCACCATCTGCCGGCTCTGAAGTGCTCACCTGGCTGAATGGCTCTTGTGCAGGAAGCACAGCCGATGCTAACAAAGCCCTGGTCGTGAAGAGGGTTGTAAAGCACGTAATTCTCTTTCGCAAATTTAGTAGTTTCTTCGAAGCTCCACTCAAGAAGTGGATTATACTTCACGAGCTGCAGTTTTTCGTCATACTCCAGCGCCTTTAGTGTTTGTCGGGCATCAGACTGCTCTCTTCTGATACCGGTAACCCAGCATTTTACGCCTTGCAGCGCACGATTAAGAGGCTCCACTTTACGGATGTAGCAGCACTCTTTGCGGTTTTCTACCGATTGGTAAAAGCTATTGGGGCCCTTCTCATTTACTAGTTTCTCAACCGATTCCGTGTTAGGGAAGTAAACTTCTATCTTGGTTTTGTAGCGCTTGTTTGTATTATGCAACAGGTTGTAGGTTTCGTTAAAAAGCCTGCCTGTGTCAAGCGTAAACACTCTGATCGGAATATTATTGGAGAAAATAAGGTGTGTAATCACCTGATCTTCAATACCAAGGCTGGAGGAGAATGCAATCTGGCCCGGAAACTGCTCGGCCAGGTACTGCAGACTCTCCACAATCGACTTTTGGTCGATGGCTTCTTCCAGTTGTGGTAGGCTTATATGTAAAGCTTCTGTTTGACTCATTTTCAATAGCGGTAATGTTTAATCTAAAACGGCAGCGGTATTTACTTTCCACTGCTAGGTAAATGTTTAGCAACACGTAATTTCTATAGAGTTGCTCGTGTATTCAGAGCCAGAACAAAAATCAGGCGCGAATTGTGTCATTTCATCAACTAATTAAATCTGCCTCTTATTTTGCTGTAATAAACACAAACTGTGCCCGGTCGCTTTTTGCAGTTCTAAGTGCGCTTGATTTCTTAATTCCGCACAATTTGTAAAATTAGGAAATATGTTCCGGATTCTATAAAGAGTGTGCTGGCATTCCTGAAAAAGTGTAGACAGGTCTGGTATTCGGAAGAATACACCAAAGCCATTGCTTGCTGACATAAATTGGTAGTAAAGTTTGAATAAGCTAAGTCGGGGGCTACAGCGGGGTATAACAGACCTGTAGTATCAGGAGTTCGTCAGGGCAATGGTTAGCACTTGCAACAACAGCAACCAGGCAGGCGCATGCCATTGGCAGCTTTCGGTAAAAAGGAAATAGGAGAGGGTACAGCGGTTAAACTGCCAGATTCTGAATTGCTAGTATGCGTGCTTATCATCATTGTTATAAAAAATTTATATTTCCCCGATTTTCGGGCTAGGAAGTGGCACCTTCCCCAACACGGGTGGTTGCCAGAGGGTCGTGGAGCCTAATCTCTCGCCTCTTCTTCTATAAATTTCGTTGAAGCCAAAATGGCTTTTGCTTCTGCAAAGTTAAGAACTTTTTGATATAAAATGCTTTTTATCAACAAATTGTTTATGGGAATGGAATTTTCTTGTAAAAATAGCTTTTGAAGGAGTTTAGCTAAAGATGATTTTTGAAAGGTCTTTTCCTCCTCACTTTGTCTTCTCATTTTATCATCCTGGAAGGATCTTGTGGGCGAGACCCTACAGCAGTCGCTATTAGCTTTTTGGTTTAAATTCCTCGCTAGTGCGAGCTTGTAGCTCGTACTTTCATGCCAATGGTTTCACTTTCCAGCGTGGGCGAGATCTTTCAGCTACTAGTGCTGTTTTAGTCTAAGTTCGCATAGCTGCTGCTAAGGTGTTAGCCATAGCTATTTGTTTCATTGCTTGTTTTCCTGTTCTTTTTGTCTTGATACAAAAAGAACCAAAAAAATCAAGACAATTTTGAACTCGCTGAACGCTCTTTAAAGAGGGCCCCTTCCCCCAACAAAAAATCGTCAGTGGGAGCATCGGGCAGAGGTGTTTGCTTCGTTGCCGCCTGCCGCAATACATTAGTTGAGGTTAGCCTTCGCTAAATTATTCTAATGATTTTAGCCTTCTGGAGGATTTTTTCCAAAAAAGGGCAGAGGGCATTTCGTCTAAATTAGGATTTACTGGATGAAAGGATTTTGGGGATGGTGTTTTGTAGTATTTACTCATTCAGTCAATCATTCAAAATCTGAATTTTTCTAATGAAAATAGCCTTCCGGAGGCTAATAGGTACCAGAAGGCTATAGGTTTAACTCTAATTTTGAATTTCTAATTTTTAATTTGGCGAAGGCCTCAAGCCGCCATAGAAGCAACATATTTCACGAGTGAGCGCTTGGCGATGGGCAGCAGCGAATGCTCTACCGGGCAAGGTACTTTGGCCACGGCCGCAAAGGTGGCGGGATTAGGCAACTCTCGGTTTTCTTTTACCAGTTGCACCTTCAGGCCCTCGTGTGTAAGGGAGAGGCCGCGGCGCACAGTCTTCAGGAGGTGGGTGTGTATGCCTCTGTATTTTTCGTAGGTGTTCTGGAAAATAGTAATCCGGTACAGGTACACCTGGGTTTCTTTCCCATAAAACGTGTCCAGGAAGAGGTAGCCTTCGTCGAAGTACATAGGGGTAATACCAACCGGATTTATCTCCAGGTGTTTCTCTATAAAATCGTATAGCTCCTTGCCAGCGTCTACGGCATTTACAAAAAGTGGGGCGGCAAACTGCAGAATCTCCTCTATCTGCTTCATGGTTTCATCGTCTTCCACAATTTTTTCATACACCAGCTCCAGCTTTTCAAAATCGGCCCGACTAATGCGTTGCGGAAACTGCTCATATATAAGCTTTTTATGCTCCTTTACCTGCTGCAGGTTACGATAATGCATAATCAGGTCCGAGAAAACCGGGTAGAGGCGCTGTTGTTTAAACTCTGATTTGGCACTCTGCAAATAAGCTAGCAACAAGTACTTCTTGTATTCAAAATCTATAAGACCTTTGGTTAGCCAGTCTATTGGTAAGGTTTGCATTGGTACATTTGTTTAGGGTAAACAATCAAACTTAACTGGAGGAAGAAAACTGTGCGAACAGCCTAGAGTATACAGGCTTTGTTAGCAGTAAATAAGACGAATATAACGAAACGGAAGTTGCTAATCAACATGAAAGGCACGAATAAGTTTTGCTAGGTTGTTAATAACAATCGTTAGTATAAAATTTCTATATTAGCGCCGGTGGCAGTAAATTAGGGATTTGCGCTACCTGTAAAACTGTATTGTTCGCCTGTTAATTATTGTCAATTCTATGAAATATTTCTCTATTCATGTGGCCGTTCGGCTTTTGGTTTTTGCGCTCTTACCAGCTCTTATAAGCTGTGCCTCTGATAAACAAGCTGCAGGCCAGGAAGAGGAGGAGTGGGTGTCGTTGTTTAATGGCAAGGACCTGGAAGATTGGGTAGTTAAAATCAACCACCACGAGCTCGGCGATAACTTCGGGAACACGTTTCGGGTAGAGGAGGGGCTGCTGAAGGTGCGCTATGACCAGTATCCGGAGTTTAACGACCGCTTCGGGCATTTGTATTACAAGCAGCCTTTTTCGCATTACCACCTGGTGGTAGAGTATCGGTTTGCGGATAAGTGGCGCGAAGACGCCCCTTCCTACACCCAACTAAATAGCGGCATCATGTTTCACTCGCAAGACCCTAAAACCATGCCGCGCGACCAAGACTGGCCTATATCAGTAGAGTACCAGCTGCTGGCTGGTTTAGGAGACGGGAAGGAACGTCCAACAGGCAACATGTGCTCTCCTGGCACGGAAGTAATTTATAACGGCGAAATGGACCCCCGCCACTGCATCAACTCCACCTCCAAAACCTATGCGCCCGATGAGTGGGTGCGGGCAGAGCTTATCGTGCTCGGCGATTCTCTTGTCACGCATATTGTAAACGGCGATACAGTCTTGCAATATACCAAGCCACAGATTGGCGGTGGCGTAGTAAACAATTTCGATCCGGTGCAAAAACAGGATGGTAAACTTCTGAGCCAAGGCTTTATTGCGCTTCAAAGCGAAGGTCAGCCTATTGACTTCAGAAAAGTAGAAATCCGGAATTTGAAGAAGTAAGCAGACTGTGATTTTTTAGGCTAGTTATATTCGGGCACCTCAATTATTCTAATTTAGGTTGTGCGGTAGCAAATAGCTGATCACCTAAACTTACACCGCCACAATTTCTGTCATCCCGCAGGGATCTTTTAGGGCGAGCTTCGAAAGCTTTGGATACTGGCTTGGAAGTCTAAGTTCGCATTGCTATTGCTAAGGTGTTAGCTATAGCTATTTATTACATTGCTAACTTTCTTGTTCTTTTTGTCTTGATACAAAAAGAACCAAAAAAATCAAGACAATTTTGAACTCGCTGAACGCTCGAACAAAAAATCGTCAATAGGTGCACCTGGCAGAGGTGTTCGCTTAGTTGCCTCCTGCCGCAATATATTATTGAATGGGGAGGCAGCTTTTGCACGAATGAATTCTTCTAATGATAATGATCTTCCAAAGAGTTAAATACTTATTTGGAGTTCAGGGGGCTGCTTGCCATCTTTTATTTAAAATAATTTTATAGCGGCAGGGGTTTATTGTTTACTTGGCGCTGGCAAGTAGGTACTACTTTTTAAGCATCTTTCCTGCGCGCATTTCACTTAGCTGCTCCTGTTCTTTTACAATTTGCCCATTCAGGATAACATAGCGGAAACCTGTAGCCAGTTGAGTAGGAGCTTCGTAAGTTGCCTTTGCTTTTACCTTGGCCGGGTCGAAGAGCAAGAGATCAGCTTTGTAGCCTTCTTTTATAAAGCCACGGTTGTGCAGGCCAATAATTTCGGCCGTATAGCCAGTCATTTTGCGTATTGCCTCCTGCAGCGTGAGCACCTGCCGTTCTTTTACAAAAGTTTCCAACACCCTCGGGAAAGCGCCAAAGCTGCGTGGGTGCTTCATGGTGGGGCTGCCATCGGTGCAGATCATGGTGTGCGGGTCCAGGAGCAGGGTTTGCTGCAGTTCCTCATCCATAATAAAGTAAGCGCCAAAGGCTCCGTAGGGGCCAATATCCTCCATCAGCACCAGCTCGAAGGGCTTGTTAAGTTCCGCTGCAATCTGCGAAAGCTTTTTGCCTGCGTAAGGTCCTGAACCTATTAGCGTAGCATCCGGTCCGTTCCGGAAAATGATTTTCTCTTTCAGAAAGGTGCTCAGTTCTTCGCCTCTGGTACGCACTACTTCGTCATAGTTAAACGGTTTTTTTGCCCAATCGGGGAATAGGATTTCGATAGAGGTATAGCTGGCGGTATAGGGGTAAAAATCGGCAGTAACTTGTAAGCCTCTGGCTCTGGCGCTGTTCAGTTGCGCCAGAATTTCTTCGCCTCTTGCCTTGCCTTTGCCATACACCACCTTTATATGCGACACCTGCACAGGGCAATGCTGGCCCTGCTCAAGTAGTTCGTCTATGGCGGCTGTAATAGAGTCGTCGCTTTCGCTGCGCATGTGGCTCATGATCAGGCCTTGGTGCTTCCCAACGGCTTTTGCCAGACGAACCAGCTCAGGTGTAGCAGAATACAGGCCCGGGTTGTACTCCAAGCCAGTGGTAAGGCCGAAGCAGCCTGCCTGCATGGCATTGGCCAGCAAACGCTCCATCTCCATAAATTGAGCTTCTGAGGGCACTGGGTCGTATTTTGCCCCAGATAGCATCCTGATCGTGTTGTGGCCGGCAAAGAGCACAATGTTCACACCGGGAACTACTTCGTCTACACGATCCATCCACTCGCTCACATCTTCCTGCTCCGGGCTAAATCCGTCTTGCCCCAGGCAAATGGTGGTAACGCCCATCGCCAGGAAATTAGAAAACTCTGGCTCTACCAGTGGGTCGCCATGTGCGTGTGCATCTATAAATCCCGGGGTCAGCACCAATCCTCGGGCGTCTATGGTTTTAACAGCCTCGTAGGTTTGCATCTGCTGCTTATCAATGAGTACAATGGTATCGTTTTTCAGGCCAAGAGTTGCTGCAAAAGGAGCAGCACCTGTTCCGTCTACGACAGAAGCGTTTGTTATTAAGAGGTCGAAGATCATGATGCAAGATAAGTATAAACAGAATCATCTGCTTACGAAAGGGCTACAGTAGGAGATACATAACAGCTTCGCTAAATTTTAAATTAAAAATCAAATTTAAAATGCCAAAGGAGATACTTCAATGGCCCACAGAGAGGTTGCTTTCTTAATATTTCATCTATTTTTTGGTTCTATTAAATTATAGATAATGTCCTTGTATTCAATATTATAATGATTTAAAGGAGCGTTATTTTCTATATTTTAGATAGATATGTTGATGTTGTTTCTAAAGGCCTTCAAATTTGTGTTATAAACGGCTGTTCGTTTGGACGCTCGGTTCAGGAACAGATAAGAAGTGTAGGGTGCCGGCCTGAAGAAACATGTAAATCTAATTTTCTGCCGACCACAGCATGCTACAGGATATTATTAATTTTTCTAAAAACTCGTCAGACTGATTTCGAACTACAAAGCTGGTACGTGATCTGGGAGGCGGAATGATAAATAATTCCATGAAAGACACATCTATGAAATCCTGTCTGCTGTTGGCGTTGCTGTTCTTCGGCTCCTGCCATACACAGCAGCGTGTAAACACTAGCTCCACCAGCAGCACGGCGGCCATCTGGCAATCGCGGGCATACACGCTTTACCCGGATAGAGTAGTGCAGCAGGGGCAAGAAGCAAGAGCAGAATCTGCCACCGCCATGGTGTCGAATTACCAGAGCCCGGCCAATGAGTTTCAGAGTCCGGAGCTGCAGTTCAAGTTCAGCATCAATGGCAAAGACAACGAAATGATTTCGGGCAAAGGCCACCGCTTTGTGTGTGCCACAGAAGGTGGTACTTGCGCCACGCCAGTAATAACCTTTGGGCAGCAATACACCGACGAGGCCAGTGTGCCTGCCAATACTTATCTGGCACCTAATACAATACTTACAGTAAAGCTGGACATGCGCCATGTGCTTGAGGCCCTGAATACAAAAGGGTTCTATACCACCTACGACGGCACTACTATTCACAAAGACGACTTTAAAAGTGTGTTTGTTGCCGGCAATACCGCCCCAATGATGTGGGATTTCGATAACCTGGTGAACCGGCCGGAACTGGAGATGAAGGATCCGGATGGAGATGGCATTTACGAAGCCATATTAACCTTGAATGCGCCTGCCGATGCCAAGACCACTGCATCACGCTGGGAGCTATCCGCTGATCTGGCGGCTTTTCCGAAGTACAGCTCCGACTATCCGCTTATTGATGCGCTTTATAACCTGTCGCTGGAAGAGATGCAGCTAGATATTGAAGCCGACAGCACGTTCCGGACCGGAGAAGAGTGGGCCGGTGTCTGGACCCGCGACATCAGCTACAGTATTATTCTGTCATTGGCTACGCTGCAGCCGAAGGTATCGCAGTACAGCCTGATGCGGAAGGTGCAGAACGGCCGCATTATTCAGGATACAGGCACCGGTGGTGCTTACCCCGTGTCTACCGACCGGATTGTGTGGGCATTGGCGGCCTGGGAGATTTATAAGGTAACAGGCGATAACAATTGGCTGAAGCAGGCATACGAGATTGTAAGAAACTCAGCAGAAGATGATCTGAAAAATGCACATAACCCTGAGACCGGTTTGGTTAAAGGAGAATCCTCTTTCCTGGATTGGCGCGAGCAAACGTACCCGAAGTGGATGCAACCTGTCGATATTTATGAATCAGAGTCTCTGGGTACGAACGCGGTGCATTACCAGGCTAACGTCATTCTCTCAGAAATGGCAAAACTCCTGAACGATAGCAAAGCAGCCGCAAAATATGCTCAGGTGGCAATGACGATCAAAAACGGTATAAACGAACAGCTATGGGTGCCGGAGAAAGGCTACTACGGGCAGTACCTTTATGGCCGTAACCTCAAAATTCTGTCGCCCCGTGCCGAAGCGTTGGGGGAGGCGTTGAGTGTGCTGTATAACATTGCGGACGCAACAAAAGAAAAATCGATTGTAGCCAACACACCAATTTACGACTTTGGTATTCCATGTATTTTTCCGCAGATCCCGAACATCCCGCCTTACCACAACAACGGCATCTGGCCTTTCGTGCAGGCATACTGGTCGTTGGCTGCTGCCAAAGCGGGCAATGAGCAGGCGCTAGTCGAGAGCATGAGTGCCATTTTCCGCCCGGCTGCGTTATTCCTCACCAACAAAGAAAACTTTGTAGCCAGCAACGGCGACTTTGCCGGCACTCAGATCAACTCCAGCAGGCAACTTTGGAGCGTAGCCGGCAACATGAGCATGGTATATAAAGTACTTTTCGGGATAGACTATACTGCTACCAGTTTGGTCTTTAAGCCATTTGTGCCCAAAGCCTTTAAAGGCAAACATAGCTTGTCAAATTTTAAATACAGGCAAGCCGTGCTGGATATTTCGCTGGAAGGTTACGGCAACCAAATAAGGTCTATTACGCTGGATGGTAAACCACTGGCAAACGCAGAACTGCCCGCAAACCTGCAGGGCCTCCACCAGCTTCGCATCGTGCTTGCTAACAATGCGGTTCAAGAGAACAAAGTAAACAAGGTGCCGCATACCGTATCGCCGGCTGTTCCGGTTGTACGTTTATCTGGAAACAAGCTGCTGTGGCAGCCGGTAGAAGGAGCCGTTAATTATGTGGTGCTAAAGAATGGCAACGTAATGGCCTCTACTGAAGCCACCTCTCAATCCATCAGCACAGCCGGTTATGCCGAATACCAACTAATAGCCGAAGATGCAGCAGGTCTGATGTCTTTTGCAAGTGAGCCACTAGCCGCACCTATCAAAGCGGTACAGATGTATGAACTGGAGAAAGTAGCTCTTAAAGCTGCGCTGCCTTACAAAGGATTTTCAGGAGAGGGTTTTGTTGAAACTACAAGGGAGAAAAACACCAGCATTAAAATACCCATCAGCGTACCTGAAGCAGGTACCTAGGCCATTGATTTCCGCTACGCCAATGGCAACGGACCTACCAACACCTTGAACATGTGCGCCATCAGAACGCTGCGAGTCGGGAACGATTTTGCCGGTACAGTAGTGCTGCCACAGCGGGGGGTAGAGGAGTGGTCGAACTGGGGCATGAGCAATGCGGTGCAGGTGTACCTGCCTAAAGGTTCCCACACCATATCCCTCACGTTTGAGCCAGCCAACGAAAACATGAACCTGAAGGTAAACCAGGCGATGCTGGATTACATGCGGGTCACGCAGTTGTCTCCAGAGTAAGAAATAATTCCAGCAACCTCACAGTGTCTTTCAAGCCTGTGAGGTTTTGTTTTTAGCGCATGCTCAAGGCTAAGCCTTGTCGCTTAGATCTAGTTTTTGGCTTTGGAAGGGTGTTTTCATTAGAATAATTAAAATGCAGTTGTTCTTTCATTATCTAAGCACTGGCTGTCTTGGCAACTGTTGATGCGGTGCCCTTACACATTCTTATTCTATAGCTTTCGCTCCGAGCGCTCACGGCCCTGCGGCCGTGAGCGCTCGGAGCGAAAGCTATACAACATCAAAGCTTAGGGGCATCGCTTCAAGCAGAAACTAAAAGAGTCGGGGCCAAAACATAAACATGAAAACTGATTTAAACAGCTATAAACCCTTGAGAAGAGACTATAAACACCTTACACATTACCTACTTTTCTTAAATTGTGATATGGGTTTAACTTATTGATTTTCAATTAAATAAAATTAATTATATGCCTGTTTTTTCTACATTTCACTTCGAATAATTGATGTTGGTATTGTTGTGCTGCAAATTTGTATTATAACAATTGTTAGTTTTTGTAGCTGCCTACCAGCAGAAGAAACTTAACATTAAAACACTCAACCAATTTTCGATTTAATTTAAAAGAACATGCGCAAACTACTGCTACTCCTGTATGCCAGCACCTTCGCTTCGCTGCTGCATGCACAGGTTATTACTTCGCCAGACAAAAACCTGACGTTGAAGTTTGAGCTTACCGCCAAAGGGGAGCCCACCTACCAGTTGAGCTATAAAAAGAAACCAGTCATAAAGCCAAGTGTCCTAGGGCTGGAGCTGAACGAAGACGCCTCATTTATGAATGGTTTTTCGGTAACAAATGCGGAGCAGAAAACAGTGGATGAGTCGTGGGAACCGATATATGGTGAGCAGAAATCTATTCGCAATAACTACAACGAGCTACTGGTAACGCTGGCGCAAAAAGAGCAGAAAGACCGTTTCATCCGAATCAGGTTCAGAGTGTTTAACGATGGGCTTGGCTTCCGATATGAGTTTCCGCAGCAGCCGGAGCTAAATTACTTTGTTATAAAAGAAGAGAGAACCGAATTTAACCTGGCCGGTGACCATAAAATTTTCTGGATTCCAGGAGATTACGACACAAACGAATACGCTTACACCACTTCAAAAATTTCTGGCATTGCTGGCCTGATAAAAAAAGCCACCATTGATGTGCACGCACAACAGCCGATAAAGAACCTGGCTGTGCAAACACCTGCCATGATGAAATCGGCCGATGGGCTTTACATCAACATTCACGAAGCAGCCCTGATCGATTACCCGGCTATGAACCTGAACGTAGACGACAAAGCTTTTAAAATGAGTGCGCACCTGGTGCCGGATGCGGTTGGAAACAAAGGCTATGTGCAGACAAATGCACAGTCGCCGTGGCGTACGGTTGTAGTGAGCGACAAAGCCACCGACATACTTGCTTCTAAGCTGATTCTGAACCTGAACGAGCCAACGGCTTACAAAGATGTATCGTGGATTAAGCCGGTGAAGTACATTGGCGTGTGGTGGGAGTATTTTGTGGCAGGCAAAAGCTCCTGGGCCTACAGCGACGAAACCAATGTAAAGCTGGACCAGGATTTCAGCAAGTTCACCACCAACAACCGCCACGGTGCCACAAACGAAAACGTAAAAAAACACATCGATTTTGCTGCCGAACATGGCTTTGATGCCGTGCTGGTAGAAGGCTGGAACATTGGCTGGGAAGACTGGTTTGGCAACTGGAAAGAAAACGTGTTTGATTTTGTAACGCCTTACCCCGATTTTGATGTGAAGGCCCTGCAGCAATATGCCGCTGACAAAGGAGTACGTATTATGATGCACCACGAAACCTCCGGCTCCGCCACTAACTACGAACGCCGGCTGCACCAGGCCTTCCAGTTTATGGCCGACCATGGCTATAACTCTGTTAAAACCGGATACGTGGGCAAAATTATTCCGCGTGGCGAGCACCACGACAGCCAATGGATGGTGAACCATTACATACACGTAGCTAAAACTGCAGCCGACTATAAAATTATGGTGAACAGTCACGAGGCTGTGCGACCAACTGGCCTGCACCGTACTTACCCAAACTGGTTTGCGCAGGAATCTGCCAGGGGCACTGAGTTTGAGGCCATGGGTGGCCTGGCACCTGAACATGCTACTATTCTGCCATTTACGCGCCTGATGGGCGGCCCTATGGATTACACGCCTGGCATTTTCCAGACGGACCTTTCTTACTACGGCACTGGCAGCGACCAGCGCGTAAACACAACCCTGGTGAAGCAGCTGGCCTATTATGTAACGATGTACAGTCCTTTACAAATGGCGGCCGATCTGCCAGAAAACTACACCCGCTTTCCTGATGCGTTTCAGTTTATTAAAGATGTAGCCATCGATTGGGACGATACCTACGTGCAGGAGGCAGAGCCGGGCGATTATGTAACTATCGCACGCAAGGCCAAAGGAAAGAATGAGTGGTATGTAGGAGGTATTACAGATGAGAACTCACGTACAGCCACAATCCCTTTTAATTACCTGCCGGCTGGGAAGCAATTTATCGCCACTATTTATGCTGACGGCGCAGATGCCAGCTATGACAAAAATCCGCAGAGCTATACTGTTCGCAAAGTTATAGTAACATCAAAAAGCCAGCTGAAGCAGCGGCTGGCCTCCAGCGGTGGTGTTGCCATTAGCATAAAAGAAGGCAGCAAAGACGAACTGAAAGGCCTTAAAAAACTGTAGAAGAACCGCATATAACCGTACAACCTAACAGGCAGGGTGACTGCAGAACTTTCTGAAGGTTCAGTGGGTGCCTTGCCTGTTTTTTCCACAGGAAGAGGTCCTTTTCTTATAAATTTGAATGATTTGATGTCTTTGCAAATCATAGAAGCCTACAACATTTCCTCTACACGGTACTACATTACTACTACAGTACCTGCTGACGTACTCCCATGAATCAACTAAGTTCTTTGGTTCCTGATTACATTTTTTACATAGATGGTGCGTGTATTTAACTGGTTATTAGTATGTTGAATAATTTGTTCCGAAGGGTTTTCTGCCTTGTTTTTATATCAAATGCTGTTTCTAATGATAGCTTACCTTTTTGTAACCTTAATGAGAGTTAGTAGCCTTGACCTTTTAGCCTTATTATTGTAAGACAACTTTTTTAGTGAAAAACCATTATTGCCATGATATTAATAGCAGATAACGGCATTAAAAGAACAGACTGGCGCATAGTAAGCGAGGCAGGTGAGGTGAAGCAGGTCTTTACGGTAGCCATAGATCCGCAGTACCACGATGCCAGCCGCTTGGCAGGTATAGTAGCGGCGGCACTTCTTCCGTATGTGGCTTACGAGCAAGCGCCTGTTATAAAATACTATAGTGCAGGCAACAGCACCTTTGAGCGTAACAGCCTGCTGGAAGATGTGCTGAAGCAGGTATTTCCGGGCAGCGAAGTACAGGCCGACCATGACCTGCTGATGTTTACCAAACTGCAACAACTGAGTCCGGAAGTGCTGCAACAGTATGTATCTCCGGTTTAAAGTAACGGAAGGTCACTAAGGGCTTTAATATAACAGTTAAGCGACTAAATTCCTGGCAGGTTGTAGTAGTAGGAGGGATACAGCTATTGCCTATCTGATTGGGACAAAAGAGCCTGTTCCTGCTAAGGTTCGGCAGAATGGGATATTTTTGTTTAATTGAAAAAACAGGCATAACCCTAGGCATCAAGAAGGATAGATTAGCTCTGGAAGGTCATTTTTATTCCAATAATTCGCTAACTAAGCTAGCTTTAGGACGAAGGAGAACTTCTTATTGTCACCTCTGTATTTACCTGTTTTACGTTTTGGTGCGTTAGTTTCTAAAGCTGCTACAACACCTGAATAAAAGAAGGTGGAGCTGTATAGCAGTTTTTAAGAACGCGAATGACCAGATGCTAATCAAAATTTTATATTCTCTTGTCTTTCTACTTTTTGTAAACGTTTTGGCTACGGCCCAAAGCTTCGACCCAGGTAAACTGAAGCTTTCATGGGGAGTGAAAAAGACGAACTATCAGGGCAAGTCGCAAACGCTCGCCGTGTTGGAGCTAACCAACAACGATCGCAATGGCTTACCTGCCACAGGCTGGAAAATTTATTTCAACTCCAGCAAGAACTTTTCGGCAGTAAGCGGACAGGTAAGTATGGAGGCGCTGAATGGCGACCTAAACCAGCTGGGGCCAACAAAGGAATTTAAAGGAATATTGCCAGGGAAAACGCACCAGGTAGAGTATGTGGCAAGTGGAAAGGCTATTAATTACAAAGATGCGCCAACCGGATTTTACCTGGTTTGGGATAAGAAGCCAGAAGAAGGAGTTGCCATAGCCGATCCGGTGCAAAAGCCTTTGTCTGCCGCCAACCACGATGGGCATATTACTCCTGCCATTGTTTACAACAGAAACAAGCAGATAAAAGACGTTCCGGAAGCTAAGCTACCCAAGGTATTTCCTACTCCGGTAGCCTACCAAGCAGGAACCGGTGTTTTTGTTCTAGATGCCACCGTGCCTGTCAGGGCTGATGCTGCATTTAATAGCGAGGCGAACCTGTTGGTAAAAGACCTTGAAATATTTTTTAGAGCGAAGCCGCGTGCAGGTGCAGGCATAAAAGAAAAAAGTGTTGTGCTCAAGCAGGTAGAGGGACTTGCGCCCGAAGCTTACCAGTTGCAGGTTACACCACAGCACATTACCATCAGCGCAACAGAACCTGCCGGTGCTTTCTACGGCATTCAGTCTTTAAAGAGTTTGCTCCCGCCAACTTCCTGGACAGCCAAGCAAAGCACGATATCAGTTCCTTCTGTCGAAGTATCTGATTCGCCGCGTTTCGGGTATCGGGCATTTATGCTGGATGTGGCTCGTAACTTTCAACAAAAGGAACAGGTGCTGAAAGTGCTCGACCTGATGGCCCTTTATAAGCTGAATGTGCTGCACTTTCATTTAAACGACGACGAAGGCTGGCGTTTAGAAATAGCTGACTTACCCGAGTTAACGGCAATTAGCGCGAAGCGGGCTCATACCCTCGATAGCAAAACGCATCTTCCCCCATCCCATGGCTCCGGGCCTGCCTCCAACAACAGCTTTGGCACGGGGTACTATAGCAAAGCTGATTTTATTGAAATTTTGCAGTACGCAAAAGCACGCCACATCCGGGTAATTCCGGAAATAGAAACACCTGGACACGCACGGGCAGCCATCAAAGCCATGGATGCCCGATACGAAAACCTGCTGCATGCCGGTAAAAGAGCAGAGGCAGCTCAATACATGCTGCGCGATGTGCAGGATCAATCACGCTATCGCTCTGTGCAACGTTGGGAAGATAACGTGATTAATGTGGCGCTGCCTTCTACTTATGCTTTTTTAGAAAAGGTGGTAGACGAAATAATAGAGATATACCAAGAGGCCGGCGCTCCTTTGGCAACTATTCATATGGGAGGAGATGAGGTGCCATCAGGTGTGTGGGAGAAGTCGCCTGCCGTGAAAACCCTGCAACAACAAAATCCTCAGATAACTTCTACCGACGATCTCTGGTCTTATTATTTCAGGAAGGTAAATGATATTCTAAAGTCTCGAGGTTTGTATATGTCTGGTTGGGAAGAAGTTGCCCTTCAGAAAACAAAGGTAAATGGCAAAATGAAATACATGCCGAACCCGTTTTTTGCAAAAGAGAATATCCATGCTTACGTCTGGAATAATGTATGGGGGTGGGGTACAGAAGATCGAGCCTATAAATTAGCCAATGCCGGATACAAAACAGTATTGGCACCTGCCACTAATTTCTACTTTGATATGGCCTATCAAAAAGATTATGATGAGAACGGCACCTATTGGGCTACATTTTCAGATCTGGATGCCTCGTTTAGTTTTGTTCCCTTCGACTATTATAAAACAGCCAGAACTCCGGAGGGTAAGGCAATAGATAAAGCTACTTTTGCCAGTAAAGAGCGCTTAACTGAGGCTGGTAAAGAGAATATTGTAGGCCTCCAGTGCCTGCTCTGGACCGAAACCATTAGAAGCACCGAGCGACTAGAGTACATGCTATTGCCCAAGATGCTGGGTTTTGCGGAAAGGGCCTGGGCCAAAGATCCGGCTTGGGCCACAGCACAAGAGTCTTCTAAGGCAGATGCCCTTTACGAAGAAGCCTGGAGTCGCTTTGTAAATGTGCTGGGTAAGCGTGAACTCCCGCGGCTAAACAGCTATGCCGGTGGGTTTCAATATAGAATACCGACTGCCGGTGCTGTAGTAGAAAACGGCCAGCTAAAGGCAAATTGCCAGCTACCCGGCTTTATAATTCGCTATTCCATCGATGGCTCTGAACCTACTACTACCAGCAACCAATACACCTCTCCGCTAAGTGAGAATGGCACTTATCGGTTCAAGGTTTTTAATGCTGCAGGTAGGGGAGGAAGAACAATTACTATTGTGCACAAGTAACATGGCAGGAGCCTAAAGCAAATGGAATAACTGTAGAGCTCCTGCCCGGGACGCTGACAAAAGGTAAATTTAAAGTACAGCTTCATGTGCGGTAAATGTGCCGTTGTTATGTATATTCAGATATTTGTTATAGATTGACGCCAGAAAGAGCAGTAGCTGTAAGGTTCATTTTTAATGTTGCTGGCTATACAAAGCCTCACATAAACTTCAGCAAACTGTCTACTTTAGTTTTGGTATAAAGTTTAATTGAAAACGGCACTCAAAATTTATGTCAGCTACCAACCCTCTGAAAAAGGACGATGTACCCGCACCAGCGACTGCTGGAGAAGGGAATCGTACTCAGAAAGTATCTATCAATATTCCTCCGGTTATTTTTGGCACCAGTGGTTTGGGCAACTTATATGAGGCCCTGAGCGACGAGGTGAAGCTCGCGATTGTAAAAGAGTGCTTTGTGCATTCCAAAGGGCCTGCTGTGTTCGATTCTGCTGGTAAATATGGTGCAGGCCTTGCTTTGGAGTCCCTGGGGAAATGCCTGCGGGAGCTTAACATAAAACCAGAAGATGTTATAATCAGCAATAAGTTAGGCTGGGTAAGAACTGAGCTGAAAACTCCTGAGCCTACCTTTGAGCCTGGCGTATGGAAAGACCTTAAATATGATGCCGTGCAGCACATAAGCTACGATGGTATAATGGAGTGTTTTGAACAGGGCAACGAGCTGTTAGGAGGATATGTGCCGCAACTGGTATCGGTGCACGATCCGGATGAGTACATGGCCCAGGCAAAAACCGAAGCAGAGGCAGACAAACTTTACCAGGACATTCTGGATGGATACCGAGCCCTTGCCGACCTGAAGGCGCAGGGAAAGGTGCAGGCAATAGGTGTAGGAGCCAAGAGCTGGCCCATTATTAAAAGAATTGCCGCCGATGTGCAGCTCGACTGGGTAATGATCGCCAACAGCATGACTTTAAAAGAGCACCCGCAAGACCTGCTGGATTTTATGCAGGAGCTAAAGCAGCAAGGGGTACAGGTTATCAACTCGGCTGTATTTCATGGTGGCTTTTTGATTGGGGGCGAGTACTACGATTATAAACATGTATCGCCCGATTTAGAAGAAAACAAGGAATTGTTTAAATGGCGCGACGAGTTCTTTGCTTTGTGTAAGGAATATAATATAACACCTGCGCAAGCTTGTGTACAGTTTGCTTTACACACGCCAGGTGTTGTTAGCTTAGCCCTTAGCACCACCAACCCCAAGCGCGTGAAACAGAACATAGACAATGCCTATGCCACCGTGCCTACTGATTTCTGGAAAGCCATGAAAGATAAGGGCTTGTTAGAGCAGGATTATGCCTATCTGGATTAACATAAATAATACGCTTATTTCAGAAAGAGACCGCCGATCAGCGGTCTCTTTTTTATGGAGATAGAATCACAAAATTACCAATTGCATAACTTGGTTTTTGCAATTTCTGCAATAGAGCTATTTCTAATTTCTCTGCACGATTATATAGCCTTTATGCCAGCCACAGTAGAACCACCTTCAGCTAGAGTGAACAGCCATGATTATATTATTAAGTAAAAAGCTTACGCTCCACTAGCAGGTTAGATATATTCTATCTGTAGAA
Organism: Pontibacter sp. 13R65; assembly: GCF_047525655.1. Classification (NCBI taxonomy): domain Bacteria; kingdom Pseudomonadati; phylum Bacteroidota; class Cytophagia; order Cytophagales; family Hymenobacteraceae; genus Pontibacter; species Pontibacter sp. 13R65. Next base: position 726 of record NZ_JBLIQL010000033.1, on the reverse strand, counting down.
AATAAATTTGCACTTAAACTACTGTAAAAAAGGAGGCCCTAGCTTTAAATAAGGTAAAAAAGGCACTGGAAGCACCATTTGATTAGAATAATTGGTTTGCCAAATACCATCTTTAGTCGCCATATTGGCTTGAAAGTGGTGAGCTGAAGTTAGAATATAGTGCTAGTTTAATTTACTGTTTTTAGAACTTATCTATCTAAAACAATAAATAATTGCTGAAGGTGCTCTACCTTATTTTCTGAATTGATGAATGATGAGAAAAATCACAAAAAGATAACTTTTAATACTGATTTTTTCTTTATACCTTGCTTAATCGGTTAAGCATTCGGCTTAATATTGTGAATTTTGTAAGTGAATTTTGAAGTACAGATTGGCTGTACTTCTGATACATGTTAAATAGAGTTCTGTTATGTCAAAGATTAAAGTTGCGATTAACGGCTTCGGCCGTATTGGCAGGCTGACCTTCAAGGCCCTGCTTGAGAAGGGGAACGTGGAAGTTGTAGCCATCAACGACCTTACCAATACAAAGACGCTGGCCCACCTGCTCAAGTACGACTCGGTGCACGGCAGGTTCAACGGCACGGTGGAGGCCACCGAGACAGGCATCATCGTCAACGGCCAGGAGATCCAGATCACGGCCGAGCGCGAGCCCAAGAACCTGCCCTGGGGCAAGCTCGGGGTGGACGTGGTGCTTGAGTCTACCGGCCGCTTCGTGGATGAGCAGGG
>NZ_JBLIQL010000032.1:0-40814 GCF_047525655.1 Pontibacter sp. 13R65 | reverse complement strand
GGACCCGATCGTCTCGATCGACATCGTGGGCAACACCCACTCCTGCATCTTCGACTCAGCCATGACCTCTGTGAACGGCACCCTGGTGAAGGTGGTGGGCTGGTACGACAACGAGGCCGGCTACTCCCAGAGAGCCGCCGACCTGATCGTACGCATCGGTTAAGCAGCAAAGATTCTCACTCATAAAGCAAAAGCTCACCGTAAGGTGGGCTTTTGCTTTTTAAAGTGGTGCCGCCTGTTTTTTCTCCGTATAGAGAAAATGTAGTAAAGGTCACCCTCCGGATTGAGATTTGTCATTGAGGAGGAAGCGCTGACCAATTACTTTTGCATTAGTAACTGAAACACTCAAAAAATAGAACCATGAAAAAAATTCTAGCCCCCACAGATTTTTCAGAGCAGGCAAAAAATGCTTTTGAGGTAGCCATTTCCATTGCACAAAAGACAGGAGCCACCATTAAATTACTACACGTGCTGGAGCTGCCGTACAGCACCTCATCGTTTAGTGCAACAGGCGATACCATGAACACTCGAACGGACATGGACTATGTGTTTACGCTGAAACTGCTAGAGAGAACCAAAGCGCAAATGCGTGCCTTTATGCAGCCTGCTCTAGATAGGGGGGTAGAGGTAGCAGAAGAAGTGGACACAGCTAATGTAATTAACAAAATAAAGCGCACCATTTCAGAAGAAAATATTGATTTGGTGGTGATGGGTTCTAAAGGAGCTAGCGGTATGAATGAGTTTCTGGTAGGCTCCAATACCGAAAAGGTGGTGCGTATTTCACCTTGCCCGGTGCTGACCGTGAAGCGCCCCCATGCCACCTTCGAGGTGCGGGACCTGGTGTTGGCTTCTGATTTTAAGAAAGACCTACATGATTCATTCTCTAAATTCAAATTTTTTCAGGAGCTCTTTGGCGCTAAACTACACTTGGTTTACATCAATACTCCCGGCAATTATGAGTCGAATGAAAATCTGAAGACGCAAATGCAGGCAGTGGCTAACCGCTACGGACTGCAGAATTATACGATGAGCATTTTTAGTGACTCTAACGAAGAAGACGGTATTTTGCGCTTCGCCAACGAAATAAAAGCCGATATGATTATGATGGCAACGCACGGAAGAACAGGTTTTGCACACCTGCTGCGCGGAAGTATTGCCGAAGACCTGATTAACCATGCCGAACTTCCGGTGCTGACATTTCATTTGGACTAAACAATTTGATAGACCAGTACTATATTAAAACGGGCTTCAACTAGGTATACCTTAAGGAACCTTATAGCTGGACTTTTAATTAGATGGCATAACAGAACGGCCCGTCCTGAGTTAAACAGGACGGGCCGTTTTGTTATGCCACAGAAAGGCTTAATTTTGTGCCGAATCCTAACAAAAAAGGCTTTGCCGTTTACAACGGATACTAAAAAAATTAAAGTTTGCTTTAGGAGCACCGGTGCTCTCGAAGTAAACATTTTAACTAAACACTCCAGTATGGCCCAGACACTGCCGCATATCAGGTTCATCGTTAATCCTAAATCGGGACCTCGAAGCAACGAGAATGTTGTGAACCGGATAGAAGAATACCTGGACCACCAAAAGTATTCGCATGATGTTGTTTTTACAGAGTATGCGGGGCATGCGCCGGATCTTGCCAGGCAGGCTGCTGAAGAGGGCTGTGCCATAGTAGTAGCCGTTGGCGGCGATGGCACTATGAATGAGGTAGCAAGAGGTTTGCTTTACACAAATACTGCCCTGGCGCTGCTTCCAAAAGGCTCTGGCAATGGGCTAGCCCGGCACCTGCTCATTCCAATGGGGCTAAAAGGTGCACTTAAAGTTATTAACGAAGGACATATAACCCGCATCGACAGCGGTAGCATTAACGGACATCCTTTTTTCACGGCCGGGGGTATTGGTTTCGATGCTTATATCAGTTCTGTATTTGCAGGGAATAAAAAACGAGGCCTCAAAACCTACGTGGAACTCGTACTAAAAGAAGTGCTGCATTACAACCATCTGCCAGTGAGCATCAGCATTAACGGAAAAACCATCGATACCGATTGCTACGTGTTAGCAATCGCAAATGCGGCGCAGTATGGCAACAATGCTTACATTGCGCCTTTTGCCGACATAAAAGACGGCTTATTTGACATATGCCTGGTAAGAAAGTTAGATGTAATAAAGGCGCTGAACCTGAGTTACAGCATGCTTACCAAGCAAAAGGCAAGTGCGGATACGGCAGAGTACTTTACAACTGATCAGATGGAGGTACAAACAGCGCACAAAATCATGTACCACGCAGATGGAGAGTATCTGGGAGAGGCTTCTGCCTTTAGCGTAAAAATGTTGCCACAATCGTTAAACGTTGTAACGCCACTTTAAAAATGAGCGATAAAAACAAAAAAGGAAGACAGGGGGTAGTTTACTCCACTAATTCGGATTTTAATTACGAGTATGAACCGGGGCAGGAAACCGAAACATTGCCTCCGCAACAACAGAACCTGAAAGTACAACTCGATAAAAAGGCAAGAGCCGGTAAGCAAGTTACGCTTGTGTCTGGATTTGTAGGCAAAGACAATGACCTGAAAGAGCTTGGCAAACTGCTGAAAAACAAATGTGGTGTGGGCGGTAGTGCTAAAGACGGTGAAATACTGATTCAGGGTGATTTCCGTGATAAAGTGCTGCAGGTGCTGGTGGCAGCTGGATACAAAGCGAAAAAGGCCGGAGGATGAACCGTCTGATACACAGCAAATAAAAGGTTCTATAGTTTTTTAAGGAGCCGGGCAGGACCCTCCACAATATAAAAGCTTGGCGATTTACTTACGAACAGCTTTCCGGCCATAGCTGCCGCCTTGGGTGGGGTAGGCTTATATACCTCCATCTTAGATTTCTGAGCTTGTGGCACTTTTTCAAAGCCAATAGCCGACAATCGCTGCTGTAGTTCCGCATATGATATTTTGGTCGTAGCCAGTAATAGCCTTGTTCTTCGGTACCAGCTAAGCATTAGCAGAGAAAAAAGCAGACCAAATATAGCCGCATTTAGCATGATCTCTTTTACCACCGTTGCAGCTTCCGTTTCAAAACGGTTTGTAACGCCATACCATAGCCCTGTTAACAGGCAGTAGGCACTGAAAAAGTAGAGGTTCAGCTTTACAAATCGTAGAAGAGTATAATGCTTCATATCGGTGGGGCGTATGCTGTGGCTACTCTTCCGCCAGGGCAGCCTGTATTTTCAGCAGGTCTTCCGGGGTGTCTATTCCAAAGGTTTCTAGGGTGGTAAGGGCCGTCATAATTCGAAAACCGTGCTCCAGCCAGCGCAACTGCTCCAACGACTCCGCCAGCTCCAGGGAAGAAGGAGGTAACTGAGTTATTTGCTCTAATATGTCGGTGCGGTAGCCATAAATGCCGATGTGCTTGTAATACACATGATGCTCGTGCCAGCTCTCGATGGCTACATTGCGGCAATAAGGTATAGGTTGCCTGCTGAAGTAAAGGGCCTCTTTGGCCAGGTTCACCACCACTTTTGGGGAGTTAACATTAAAAAGTTCCTCATGGCTCTTCACCTCTTTTACCAGTGTGGCAAGTTGGGTAGAGGGATTCCTGAAGCAAGCTGCCACCAGGTCAATTTGTTCGGGTTTAATAAAGGGCTCGTCTCCCTGAATGTTTATAACGTAGCTGAAGGGGGTTTCCTGCAACTGGTAAGCCTCGAAACAACGGTCGGTGCCGCTTTGGTGGTTTGAACTCGTCATTACAGCATTTCCGCCAAAAGCCATTACATGCTCCAGAATCCGCTCATCGTCGGTGGCAACCAGCACTTTTGTAAGGCTCGATTTGCTCGCTTGCTCATAAACCCGCTGAATCATGCTTTTACCTTTGATGTCAGTCAGTGGTTTGCCAGGGAAGCGGGTGGAGGCATAGCGTGCCGGTATAATGCCAAGTATATCCATAGTTTTTGCTCTCGTTCCAGGACCGGATGCGTTACCGTCCGGTGTAAAAATACAGAAGCAGGGGGAGTATTTCAGCAGTTCAGGAGATTTTTTGAAAAGAAACTGCCGACCAGTGCCAGCCAATATTCCCAATTCCCAGTTGCTTTACCGTTGAGTATGAGCACAATCAGTTCCTGCTCTAGTAAGATCAAATCGCTTCCAATTCGGCGTATAACAGAGGGCACCGCACCAAACCTGGCCAAAGTCCGCTAATTCTTCTAATGAAATTACCCTTCCTGAAGATAATATCCCTTTTTACCCATAGGGCATGCCCCTCAATTATCACCATTTCTTCAGATTCTTCGGTAAAAGGATGTTAACCTCAAGCTGAAATACCCAAAATTAGCTCTGGAAGGGTTATTTCATTAGGAGAATTTGAATTGGCTCGGACTCAGAAAGAGATGATAAATTTTTTTAATATTTGATGAGTGAATAATCCAAGTTGTTATTTATTTTTCTATTTTTACGGCATATAATGCAATACCTGCTAATCCTATACCTTTTTTATATCTCAATTATTATCATCCTTCTCATAAGATGAAGAAAACTTTACTTACTACTATTCTGGGTATTTTTTCAGTCGCCTTTTGCTTTGCCCAAGACGTTATTACCACCAGAACAGGCGAGGACATTCAGGCAAAAATTTTTGAAGTCAGCCAATTAGAGGTTAAATACAAACGATTTGACAACCAAACCGGGCCAACTTTTATACTTCCAAAATCGGAGATACTGCTGGTGCTCTACGAAAATGGCACGAGCGATATGTTTAACAGCGAACCGGTGAAAGAGTATGTAATGGCAAGTAACTCTGGCGTAGACAATTATACAAAAGGTCGCTCAGATGCTTTAATTTACTACGATGGATACAAGCCTGCTGCAACAGGTACTTTGGTGGCTGGTTTAATTTCACCTCTGATAGGACTTATTCCGGCTATTGCCTGCTCCTCTACCACACCTCAGGCCGTAAACCTTTATTCGCCGGATGCAGGTTTGATGCAGGATCCGAATTATTACAAAGGGTTTACCCAGCAAGCCAAAAAAACAAAGCAGGGCAAGGTCTGGAAAAACTGGGGAATTGCCTTTGGTGTAAACTTAGTGGCTGTACTGCTATTATCTTCTGGCAGCTAATTTAGAGACTTGCCCATCCCTGATGTTAAGGCACAAGCGAAAGGCCTCAGCTGAGGTAAGTAGTAATGCTACTTCAGCTGAAGCCTTTCGTTTGTGCCAAAGCTGTCGTAGCTCGAAACAATAACTTTTTCGCCTGGTTGTAAGCCCTCCAGTACCTCATAGTATTGCGGATTCTGGCGTCCGAGCCTGACTGGTCGCTTCTGCGCAAAGGAGCCAGTCTTATCCAATACAAAAACGTAGTTGCCCCCTGTGCTCTGGTAAAAGCTGCCGCGTGGGATTAGGATGGCTTTGTTGCCTTCATTCAGCGTCAGCTTTAGTTGCAGGCTCTGTCCTCTGCGTATGCCTCTGGGACTGCTGTCTACAAACTCCATGTCCACTTTAAAAGTACCGTTTTGTACCTCCGGAAACACCTTTATTACCTCCACCTCGTGCTGTTGCCCATTTAAGGTAAAGTTTCCGGTAAGGCCAGGATATACCTTCGAAATATAATGTTCGTCTATAGAGGCGCGTATTTTGTAACCGCTTAAGTCGTCTATCTGGCCAATGTTTTCTCCTGCTGCTTTCGACTCTCCTACCTGCGCCTTCAGGGTGGAGAGCTGCCCTGATATCGGAGCCGTTACATACAAGCTGTTGAGGGTGTGGCGTGCCATGTTTATGTTGGCCTGCATTCTTCTTATAGATTCATCGAGTTGGCGCAGGCGCTCCTGCAGCAGGCGGGCATCCTGGTTAATGGCGGGTTCGACCAGCTGCTTGCGCTTGTTCAGGTAATTAAATTGATCCTGGGACGCTTCGAATTCTTCCTGCGGAATTGCCTTTTCAGTTATCAGGAGTTGATTGCGCTTGTACGTGCGGCTGGCCGTCTGCAAATTGTATTCAATTTCTGCGAGCGCATTCAGCTGCCGTATCTGGTCCTGCTTCATGCTAATTTCGAAGTTCTGCCGCTCATTCATTAAGTCGTAGAGCTGCGTTTCGCGGGTCATAAAGTCAATCTGCAGGGTCGTGTTCGAGAACTTTAGTAAGGTGTCGCCTTTTTGTACCATGCGCCCATCGTCGGAGTAGATCCTTTCTACCCGACCACCTTCCATAATGTCGAGGTAAAAGGTTTTAAGAGGATCAACGGAACCATCTACAGCAATAAACTCCTGAAAATCACCCTCCTGCACCTGGCCAATGGTAAGGCGGTCGCGGTTTATGTTTAAGCTGGAAACACTCTTGGTCAGTAGCAGGTTGTAGAACCCAAAAAAGAGTATAGCTACAACGGCAGTCGCAAGGGCCAATTTTTTAGGCGTGTATCGTTTTCGTTCAATTACTTGGTCCATGGCAGGCGCTGATATAACAGATGCTGTTAAACAGTTGCCAAGAAATATGCCATGGATGGTATGTTGTTCTTATACAGTGGATTAGTGATGGTTTTGCGGCGGCGCTGCCGGATGACTGTCCGTTTTTGTACAGTAGGGTGTCTGCAGGCGTACACCAGGCCGCTCTCGGTTGCCTTTACCTACTGCTTCTTGCTGATGGCGATTACCCGGATTCCGTCCATAGCTCTACTTTGAGGAGAAAGACCACAAGGCCTGTCTATTTGCTGCTCCAGTCGCTCAAACTTCACAGTAACCTGCATCGGCTCTTCCGATTTAAAGGCATCGCCAATGGCATCTTCGTTTTCAGGTTTGTACTTTGTATCGTTTATGACCAGGTGAAACCCGCAGCCATCCACCATGTACTCACCTGACCAGTAAAGGGTAGCATCGGCTTCTTCGGCTAAGGCATTAGCGCTGTCGTTGCAGGAGACGAACAGAAAGGCCATGGGCAGTAAAAGGATAAAATACCTCCGGAAGGCTGTTTTCATTAGAATAATTAGGTTTGAGTGGCTGAGTATTTCGGTTATTGGAAGTTAAAAAGGGAAGTACAATAGTTTTATGAGGGAAAATTTAAATGGATGTCAAAATGGCAATGTTTATTGACATCTAATTTGTTTCACTTTCTGTATTTTTATTTCCGAATATTATTCCTCGCTGCCATCCTGAAAGTAACTTATAGGCAAAAGACCGTAGCAATGGCTGCTTTGGGACTAAGTTCGCATAGTTTCTCTAAGAAGTGACAGGTGCGTGAGGCTGTTTCATAGCTGAAGTTCTTGTTCTTTTTGTCTTGATACAAAAAGAACCAAAAAGATCAAGACGATTTTGAACTCGCTGAACGCTCAAACAAAAAATCGTCAGATCGTGCACCTTGCAAGGGTAGTCGCTCTGTAGCATTTGCTGTGTAGCAATTGTAGGTAGTCTGCTCTGTAGCACCATTATTTGATAACTCCTTTTTATTAAATAGGTTAAATGATTTTCATTTGATGCAAGAGCTATAGCACTAACAAAACTGGACACGCCCATTTAGCCGTACTGCTGTGGGGCTATTACTCCAACCACAAAAACCCTTTCATAACTCAAAAATTAAGTAACCGATTTAATTTCCATGCGCTTTACACGTAGCGAAAAGGTGCTCTGGTCTATTACCTGTATGGTTTCTCCTTTTTCAATGTAGCCGTCCAGCGCCTGCGCGTCATACAGCACATCCTCTATCAGCACTCTTCCGGAAGGCACCATGCGGGTATGAGCGATGCCGGTTTTACCTATCAAATGGTCGGTGTTGCTGGCAGAACGGTAACCTTCTTTGCTCTCGAAGGTGTTTTTTAGTACCAGCCGCTGCATCGCTTTGCTGCTCACTACGTGGTTCCAGGTTAGAGCAATGAGCACAACGGCACCCACCATACCAATAACCACGGCAATCATGCTTTTCATTAGATCATCAGAGGCTACAAACGTGAAGTCGAAGTTCTGATTGTTGACCATTACCAGCACCAGCGACAGAAAAACCAGCACAATGCCACTGATACCGGTTATGCCGAAACCCGGAACCACGAATATTTCCAGGGCAATGAGCACCAGACCCAGTATGAAAAGCAGTATTTCCCAGTTTTCGGCCAGGCCGTTCAGGTAGTAAGGCGTGAGGTATAAAAAGCCCGCCACCAGTGCCGCCAGCAACGGAAATCCAATGCCAGGCGTCTGTAATTCAAAATAAAGGCCACCTAATATTATGAGCAGCAAAATACCGCTCAGAAACGGGTTCAGGAAAAAGGATACAATTTTATCTGTGGTGCTTAACTCAAATTCTATTATTTCGGCATCTTCCAGGCGGAGCAGCTTGAGTACTTCTGGTATAGTAGCTGCCTTTCCTTCGCAGAAGCCCAGTTTTATGGCCTCCGTGGTGGTGAGGCTAAGCACCTGACCGGCTGATAACGTGCTGTCTACACTGGCTTCTACCATGGCCTCAGCTAAGTGTGGGTCGCGGCCGTTTGATTCGGCGGTGGAACGCATAATAGACCGCATATAAGACTGGTACTTGCCCGGAGCAGCCTGCCCATCGGCACCCACCACGGTAGCGGCACCAATATTGCCTCCGGGAGCCATGTATATGCTGTCGCAGGCCAATGAAATAAGGGCACCGGCAGAGGCTGCATTCGAGTTTATGAACACATAAATCGGTTTAGGGTACTCCATCAGGCGTTTTCTTATTTCATCGGCATCGTTGAGGGCACCGCCAAAGGTATCTAGTTCCAGCAGGATATGGTCCGCCTCCTGGCGGGTAGCCTCTTCCAGTGCCAGTTTGCTGTAGCGGTTGGTGCGCGGATCTATCTCCGTTTCAATTTTCATGACAAACACTTTTGGCTTCTGGCCCTGTGCAAAAGCAGCCGAAGCGTGCAGCACGAAACATAACAGCATATAGAAGAAGAGCTGCGCATGCCGTTGCTTTGCTATAGATTTCATAACTTGGGATCTGTTTAAAAGAAAGCAATAAGTTAGCAAAAAATAAGTTAGCATATCATCTCCCTTAGATTTAAATATGACTTTGGAGCCGCTATCTGGCGCATGAAGCTGGATACCGTTACTCAACAGCTGGCCCTGGAAATCAGGGACGGCGACCTGCTGCTGGCATCTTTTTTCGTGCTCAGCTGCGAAAACCTGGAACTGCAGGAACTCCGGTTGCCACAGGCAAACGCCTGGTGGCAAGGCCTGGAAGATGCGCATGCCGGGTTGGTGTTGCTGCACGGTTATGGCGACCGTAAACTGGGGCAGCACAAAGGTATTACTGCCCTGGCTGCCAACGGACAGGTACAGTGGCAAAAGCCGGATCTTGCTTTTTACGGAATAGGCGAGCAGGGCATTTTTGCGCACGAAGTGGCCAAACCAGGTACTGATTTCAGGTTGCTGCAACTGCCCGCAGGAGAGGAGGCGCACCCACAGGTGGCCCAAGCTAAAGCCGCAAGCGAGGTAGCGGCATTTAACCTGACCCGTTTTAAAGATTGCCTTTACCCGGTGTTGTACCTGGAGGGCGAGGCTTACTTTGAACAAGTGGCGGCGTTTTTGTCAGATGCCGCTGCCGTACATCCTGTTAAAGCCATTGAGTATGCTGAAACAGAGTTAAATATCTTCCTGAGCTTTTACCAGTCAACTCAAACAGCGGCATTAGATAATTTTCTATTTATTTTTGACTTAGAAGGTAATTTAACTCACTCAGAATGCCTTGCTACCGAATTAACTGGAATTGGTTCAGATACTTTTTTTATCTTTAGGGGCGATTTATATTTTATACAGCAAAAGGAAATTCTGCAGATTTTCAGCCTGCACCGTTAGTTTATTTTAAAGCCATGATCCGAGTATTATTTGCTGCCCTTTTAGCAGCGCCTTTCCTTTCATTTTCATCCGCAGCACTGGGTACCGACGCTGTGCGCGACTCTGTGGGGGTGGAGTATAAAAACGGAAAGTTATTTGTGCAGCATAAGGTAGAGCCGAAAGAAACCCTCTATGCCTTATCCAGAAAATACAGTGTATCGGTTGCTCAGATTGTAGAAGCAAACCCATCTGTAGAAAGCACGATCAAAATCGGACAGATTGTGCTTATTCCCCGCAACAGAAGCGGCGCAGCAACTGCGGCCGCAGCCCCGGTTAAGACGGCAACACCAGCCGCCACTACGCCTGCTGCCGCTAAGACACCTGCTGCTTCGGCCAGTAACCGTACCTTTGTTGTGACTGAGCGCGGCGATAAAGTGCATGTGGTAGAACCTGGCCAGACCATGTATTCCATCTCGCGCATGCACAATGTACGAGTGGAAGACATAAAAGCCTGGAACGGGCTTTCTGGCAACCAGGTAAACATCGGCTCTAAACTAATAGTAGGCAAAAATGTAGCGGCTACTTCCTCAAAACCGCAATATGTGCCGGAGTCAGACGATGTTATGACCAAAGACAACCCTGCTACAGAGCAGGTTATAGCCTCTACTGTTCCTGCTGAGACATACGGCACGCCGGCTGCCACTGCCACACCCGAGTCTACTACTGCAGCCGAAACAACCACCGCACGCAACGATGCAGAGGAGAATATGGCAGGCGTAAAGAAAGTGCTTGAAACGGGCATGGCTGAAATGATAGATCCGAAAGCCGACACAAACAAGTACCTGGCGCTGCACAAGTCGGCTCCTGTGGGTACCATTATGCAGGTTAAAAACGCTATGAACGATCAGGTGGTGTATGTGCGCGTGATCGGTAAATTACCTGATACCGGTTCCAACGACAAAGTGATTGTTAAGCTTTCGAAAAAGGCTTATCAGAAACTTGGAGCCGTAGATCAGAGGTTCCGTGTGGAGCTCTCTTATGTGCCATAGCAGGGTAGGGCGATGAGTAGCACCTCGCAAGCCTTGGTACTTTCAAAGCAAAATAGCCTCCGGAAGAGCTAATTCATTAGAAGAATTTGCCAGACAACAAGATTTATAGAGCCTGAGCTATGGTAGTTCAGGCTTTTTGCTTACACCAGTAAATGGCTTATAACTGAGAATCAAACCTCCATAATAGCCACCGCCTATAACATGAAATCAGAGTACCACCGCATAAAAGCACTGCTGGACGACCGGGCTCAAAAATATAACCAGCCTGCCTTTATACCCCATGACCCTATTTCTATTCCGCACCGCTTCAGCAAAAAGCAGGATATCGAAATAAGTGGTTTTTTTGCTTCTATTATGGCTTGGGGACAGCGCAAAACCATCATCAACAATTGCCTGAAGCTGATGGACCTGATGGACAACGCGCCACACGACTTTATACTGCATCACCAGGAGCAGGACCTGCCACGATTTCTGGGCTTTAAGCACCGTACCTTTAACGATACAGACCTGCTGTACCTGCTCTTCTTTTTCCAGCAGTATTACCGGCAGCACCACAGCCTCGAAACCGCTTTTACCGGACCGCAGAACGAATTGCAGACTCAGAAGCAGCGCCTGGAGCATTTTCATAACACCGTGTTCAGCCTGGAAGAGGCGCCGCATCGCACCCGCAAGCATATTTCTACACCAGCCCGAAAATCTGCCTGTAAGCGACTGAATATGTACCTGCGCTGGATGGTGCGCCAGGATGAGGCCGGAGTAGACTTTGGCATCTGGCGCAATTTGCCTATGTCCGATTTAGTGTGCCCCTGCGATGTGCACGTAGAGCGGGTAGCCCGCCGCCTAGGCCTGATTACACGCCGCCAAATGGACTGGGAAACAGCCGAAGAGTTGACCGCCCACCTACGCGCGTTCGATCCAAACGACCCGGTGCGCTACGATTATGCTTTATTTGGGCTGGGAGTAGAGGAGAAGTTTTAGGAGAAATTTTTGAGAAGGGAGCTAGTGCTGCGCCAAATTAGAAATTAAAATTCTTTTGGCGCGAGCGTCCTCGCTCGTGTCTACCATTGGCCGCTAATGATTACTTAAAGAGCAAATCCATATTCTAAAGAATCAATTGGAGGAGCACTAACTTAGAAGCGATAATCAACGGACTAATCAAAAGATAAACAGCTGTGTAAAAGCAGAAGTAAAAAAACCAGCCATTCTTTAATGGCTTCGACTGTTCTGAGTTGTATCTAATCTGGTTTACTCCACCTGAAGTGCATGCTTTCGAAGGAGACCAGCAAGTCCGTGCTGCGAAAACTTTGCTCTTTTAATTGTATTTAGCTCCGGATCAATGTCGTAGTTGTAGGCGCTACGAAAATCTGCTTCTTTGAGCTGCGATTGGTTAAAGATGGCTCCTTCCAGATCTGTTTCGTCGAATTCTGCTTTCTCTAAATTGGCCTGGCTAAACACCACCTCTTTAAGAGAGCATTTACGGAAACTGGTTTTCGGCATTTTTTTACGCATAAAAGAGGCATAATCCAAAATACAGTTTTCAAAACCAACAGTAAAGAGTACATCTTCGCAGTCGCTGAAGTTTACACCCGTCAGCTTACATTCCTTAAAAACAACATTGCCGAGAGTAGACCGGTAAAGCTTCATCATAGCAAGGTTGCAGCCAATAAAGGTGCAGTCGGTAAAACGGCAGCCGGCAAACTTGCTGTCAAAAAAATCACATACTTTAAACGTGCAGTTTTCAAAGTCCCTGTCCCAGACCTCCTGCCCCGAATAGCTGATTTTCTCAAATGTTTTGTTCTGGTGAAAGGCGGCTTTCATACTTACTGCGTAACTTAAATTGTAAAAAGTAATAGGAGGAGCTCTGATGTTAGGTGAGCAGGAAAAGCCCTATTGCGGCTTATCCTGCTGCCAAGCGAACTTATACTGCAATTTTGATTACCACTTTGCGGTGCGGCGTAGGGCTGCCCAGTGGCGCGTGCACATCTTCCGGAAAGAAAATGGTGTAAAAGCCAGCCGGCACATCTACCCAGGAGTTCGGCTTATCAGGGAAAAATGCCACATCCCGCTCTGCTGTATAAGGTTCAGATGGAGCAGCACACAGGCTCAGGTCCTGCCAGCCCATTCGGTCTACGCCGCTTACGATGTACTGTATATCAATGTACTTTTTATGCGCCTCCATCCGCGTCTGGTCCTGCGGCACGCCTGTTCCCTCCGAAACAATTGCAAAAAGTTCATCGCCTTGCAACGTGTGCTTACCGGTGTTAATGGTTTCCATGTCGAAGGACTGAAGGAAATTAAAAGCTTTTTCGAACAGGGGGTGCAGGCCATAGTAGCGCGTTGCGTTCTGAAGTTTATCTACGATCATAATCTTATAGTAGGGATTTTATGTTTAATGTTGATTTTGCATGTGCCAGCTCTAAGCAGCTTTTAAAGTTTATTTGGTCATCTACTGCATCAGTATCTGTTCATTTAACGGCAAGCCAGGAACCTAAAGTAATCAATTAAATTCTGCTAATGAAAAAGGCCTTCCAGAGCAAAAAAAGTCTTTCAGCACGCTAGGGTAATATGTTGTGTTTTTAACTGTCTGATAATCAGGTTGTAAGATTTGTCCTGCCCGCCTGCTCTTGGTGGACTTACAGAAATTGTTTTAAAGTCCATAATATGAAATTAGGTCTAAAACAGCCAGCAATTAACTTTAGATGCTGAAAGTGTAATGGTAACGAACGAAACAGATATCCAAAATTGTTATGAAAAAGGCTAATTTTGCCACAAATTAAAAGATAACCTTGATCTATCCAGATAACTTTGAAATAAAAATCGGTTTTACGCAGGTGCGCGACATGCTTTCAGAGCTTTGCCTGAGTCCGTTGGGGCGCCATTTTGTAAACCGCATGCAGTTCCTGACCCGGCACGACCTGGTGCAGAAACTGTTGCTACAAACTGACGAATTTAAACAATTGCTGGAGTCGGATGCTGAAATTCCGCTGCAGCACTATTACGATGTAACCGCTTACCTCGATAGAGCTTCATTGGAAGGCTCTTACCTTGATGTGTCAGCTTTTTTCGAGATAAAGATGTCGCTTAGAACCATCCGTGGTTCCCTTACCTTTATTTCGGGCACGGAAGAAGGGAATTTTGAGGCCTTGAAAGCCTTGGGTGCCAACGTGGCGGTAGAACGATCCTTAATAGCTGCTTTAGACAAAGTAGTAGACGATGCAGGGGCTGTGCGAGACGATGCCACACCTGAACTACAGCGGCTCAAGCGGGAGCTTATTTACCAGCAGGGTATTCTGCGGAAGCAGATACAGTCTATTATCAAACATGCCAAAAGCCAGGGCTGGACTCCAGGCGATGCAGAGCCAACCATTAGAGGTGGCCGCCTTGTAATACCCGTTATGGCCGAACACAAGCGCCGGCTGAAGGGGCTGATCCACGATGAGTCAAATACTGGACAAACTNCTCCAGGCGATGCAGAGCCAACCATTAGAGGTGGCCGCCTTGTAATACCCGTTATGGCCGAACACAAGCGCCGGCTGAAGGGGCTGATCCACGATGAGTCAAATACTGGACAAACTGTGTTTATTGAGCCAGAATCTATTTTCGAACTCAATAACGACATCAAGGATTTAGAGAACGCTTATAACCGCGAGCTGATCCGGATTCTAATTGGCCTTACCAACACCTTGCGCGGCCACGTGCCGGAGTTGCGAAAGGCTTACCAGTACCTGGGCCTGCTGGACTTTATCAGGGCGAAAGCTGCTTTTGCCCGGCGGGTAGAAGGTTCGTTGCCAACACTGGTAAAATATCCGCACATTAGCTGGAAAGAAGCATTCCACCCCTTGCTGTACCTGTCGCATAAGCAACTGGGGCGGCCAACTGTACCCATGACCCTGCAGCTGAACCGCGACCAGCGCATTTTGCTTATATCAGGGCCTAATGCCGGTGGTAAGTCTGTTAGTTTAAAAACAGTAGGCCTGATGCAGTACATGCTGCAGTGTGGCATGCTGATCTCTGCTGCCGATGGTTCTGAAGCAGGTATTTTCCAGGATATCTTCATCGATATTGGTGATGAGCAGTCGATCGAAAATGACTTGAGTACCTATAGCTCCCACCTCACCAACATGAAAAAGTTTGTGACCGTTGCCGACAAAAACAGCCTTGTGCTGATTGATGAGTTCGGTACCGGTACCGAACCTGTGCTGGGTGGCGCTATTGCCGAAGCCGTACTCCAAAACCTGAACGACAGCAAAGTGTTTGGCGTAATCACCACGCACTATACGAACCTGAAGAACTTTGCGGAGCGTACGCCCGGCATCGTGAATGGCGCCATGCGCTACGACCATAAGAACCTGCAACCACTCTACCAACTGGAGATTGGAAAGCCTGGTTCTTCGTTTGCCATCGAAATAGCGCGCAAAATCGGCCTCCCGAAGCACATCGTGGACAAAGCCAGCAGCCTGGTCGGGAAAGATAAAATCCGCTACGACCGCCTGCTGGAGGAGTTAGAGAGCGAGAAGATGGAGCTGGAAAATAAGCTCCGCGAAGTGGCGACACAGGAGCGGAAGCTAAAATCCTCGGTTAAGGATTATACCGATCTTAAAAACTTCCTTGATGAGAGCAAGCAGGACATTATGCGAGAGGCCAAAGGCAAAGCTAAACTCTTGCTGAAGGATGCGAACCAGAAAATTGAGGCTACTATTCAGCAAATTAAACAAAGCCAGGCTGAGAAAGAACAAACCAAGCTGGCGCGCCAGGAGCTTGAGACTTTCGCCACTGAAGTGCGGAAGGAGGAGCCACGACCAGCTTACAAGCGCGTAGCAGCCGGTGCCCTGAAAGAAGGCGACAACGTAGCTTTGATCGGGCAAGACTCAATTGGGCAGATTGTAGGCATCAAAGGTAAAACCGCCGAAGTTATGTTTGGCGGCATGAAAACCATTGTGAAAGTAGACAATCTGGAAAGGGTAGAGGGGCAGGTGGCCACTAAGAAAAAAGCCAAAGCAGAAGCTGGCGGAGGTTTTGCCCGTGGCATGAACATAACGCAGCGCATGGCCGACTTCACCTCCATCCTCGACATTAGAGGCGAATATGCCGAAGATGCTCTTACCAAAGTCATGAACTTTACAGACGAAGCTATCATGCTTGGCATGCCCGAAATCAAGATCATCCACGGCCGTGGCAACGGCATTCTACGACAGATCGTGCGCGATTATCTGTACTCGGTGCGGGAGGTGGCCAGCCTTAGCTCAGAAGCTGAAGAACGCGGCGGCGACGGTGCAACCCTGGCAGTGTTGAAGTAAGGCAAATCAATTTGTAAATTATGAAAAAGGCTCCTTTAAGGAGCCTTTTTAGTTTTAATAATGTTCTTATTCCTTTGCTTGTGTCAGTGTGCACAATATTCTTCTATTGTTGCGAAGCATCTGGCAAATTTAGTTATAACCTACGCAGGTACATGCCCTCGATAGGTGGAATAATTGATAACTATTTAAACAAGCTCAACCAGGCCTTACCATCACGGGCACTTACAAGGTCTACAGAAAATTCATTGGTTCTGATTATGTAATATCCTTGGTTGTCGGTCCATTGCTGCAAAGTAGCCGTTACAGCAGCCTGGTGAGCCTCAGGAATAGTGCCTAGAGTACCAAGTAAGGTGAACACGATGCGGCCATCTGCTGTAAAAGAGGGAGTAGCCGCTATGCCGTATGGCAATTCAAGACTAGGGCCGGTAGGATCTAAAAAGAGAAAACCCATTAAATCATAGTTTCTATTGTTGTACACATCATAGTTCGCCCAAAAACTCAGCTGGTAAAAGTTTGAGAGTGCGCGCAGGTTATGTGCATCTTCCACCCCATTTATCGTAAAGCCTCCTGCTGCTACCCAATATTCTGTGGGGTCATTATGGAAATTACGGGCAGCCTGGATGTCCACTTTAATAGGGCGGCCTGCTTCCTGAATAGTTGCCGCCTGGCCACCTACACTTAAAGTGAAGGAGTTGCTTGTACCGTTATACTGAATGGCATCAAGAGAGGTGATGCTAACGCCTGCCGCAGCAAATGGATCCTGCAATAAAATTCCTCCATTTGAGAAAATAAAACTGGTTGTGAAGGTTTTGGCTACATCGCCTTCGGAGTATGTAAAAGTTATGGTTCGGTAGGTTAAGTCTACGTTAATGTCGAAGGCGGAGGAGCCAATGGTGAGCCGTTTAAAGTAAGAAGTGAACCTGCTCATGTTTGCCAGGGACTGGGCTGTGGCTGTGGCATTAGCGATATAGCTTTCTGCTTCTGCCTGAGTGGCTCTGGTTAATACCAGCTTACTGCCCTTGGTATTACCGACTAAGGTAATAACATCGGGGGTAACTTCTGTAAACGAGAATTCGAAGTCGGAGAATCTTCCTTGTCCTCTAACGCCGCCACTAATCCTTTCGTCAGGGTCGGCTAAAATGTGCAGATGCGAATAAGTATCGAACAGGAGGGAAGGACGCTGCATCACCTTCAGTCGGTAAGTGCTTTCCATGGCGGAGGCCGTGGCCGGACTTATATCGCTCGACATTGTTACCCGGTCGTCTTCGGTAAATCTAAAGAGAAAGTTATAACCTCCTCCACCTGCCGGGTATAAAGTAGCCTTCCAGCCAAAAGGAGCAGCCGTGAGCTGTGTTTTATACTCACTTAATGTTTTATTCAGGCGCTCTTCCGGCCGTTCTCCCGGTGCAGGTTCATTGTCTTTTTCGCAGGCCGTTAGGGAGGTAACCACCAGCAGACAAATAAAAAGTATTTTTCTCATCAGTATAGTCGAGGTCTAGAGTGTGGCAATGGCCGTTTGGGTTCTGGCTTGCAAGCTGTAGAAATCAATGTTCCAAGCATCTTTAAAATATTGCACAACAATCTGCTCTTTCTGTCTGAACAGCGGGCGCACTTCGGCCGGGGCATTGTTCACTACAGCCTCAAATCCTTCTTTACCTTCTACCAGCATAAAGGCAATCATTTCCACAAAATCATCGTCGGGGATGTTGCGGGCATATTGGGTAATAAAACCTCTGGATCTGGCATCAGCAAGAGAGTAGTCGTTCCAGCTGGCTGTGTAGGAGGGAGTAATAGATTTATAAGTTTCAGGGTACATTATGGTTTGGTGCAAGATATGGCCAAACTCATGGTGAATGGTATTTAATATTTCCCTTACTTCTCCTTTTTCAGTTTTAGCAAATCTGTTTATCACAAAGAGGGTGATGGTACGGCCACCTTCTGCCGTGCCGAGCACAATGGTTCCGTTTTCGTTATAAGAGGGGCTGCCTACCAGCACAAATTGCTTCGGCGATAATCGTTTGATAAACGTTGGTCCTGCCTCTGCTTCGTACGGAGTAATCCAAGTGTGTTTAATGGTTTCCATTACAGGAATAACCTTGTTCTCCTGCACAGGAGATAGTACCCGGTCGAGTGCTACTTCGTAGCGATCGAAGCGGTATTTCACCTCAATGTTATAGGGCTTCACATAGTTCTCCAGGAGCCAGGTATCTACAGCGCTGGAGGCTAACTTGTCCGGCGTAAAGTTAATATTAGCTATTTCTACGTCCTCTTCTTTGGAGCAGGAAACTGCCAAAGATGTAGTCAGTAGCAACAAGAGGAGCTTATTTAGGTTCTTCTTCATGTTAAAATCTTGATTTCTTAACGGGGGTTACGCTCTATGCCTGCTAGCGTGGCTTCCTGTGGTATTTGCAATACCCGCCTTGGGTCGTTAGGAGGAAGGGTGTAGGTCTGACCATCTACGGTAGGGTGTACTACTGTAATGCCGTGCCTTAGTATGTCGAACCAGCGCATGCCCTCTTGAATAAACTCGGCAGCCTTAAAATCCAGCAGGGTCAGCAGCAGCCCCTGCTTCTGATCTGAGGTGCCATAAAAGCTTCTTAGCTTCTCGTTGGTAATAGCATGCGTGGTGGCGTTGTAATTTGCAATACGGTTGCGTGCATACATGTTCAGGTCGGACCGGGCCTGATCTAGCTGGTTTAGCTCCAGCGCAGCCTCCGCCCGGTTAAACAATACTTCTTCTGTTGTAAAAAGTGGGAAGATAGTATAGGCCGTTCCTATTTCGGCGTTAGGATCTGTCCGCACAAAATGCTCCCGAAACTTAAGTATAAGCGAGTGACTGGAGCCTTGCGAGTACAAGGGCTGCACCCAGCGGGCACCGGTTACGTTGCTGCTCCGGAAGAAGTAGTTTACAATGGGGGCAGCAAAACCATAGCGGTAAGTGGCATTAAACCGTGCCCACAGCGAAGGTGCCTCCACCAGCAACAGGTTAGCATTTTGGCTGGCCTGCGTGTAAAGCGCCAGGCCTTCGTTGGCAGTTTGGACGCTATAGACGCTAACCCAGGGCCTGAGGTTCGGTTCTAAGTTGCCTCCGGCAAAAACCTGATTGGCATGGTCCAGTACTTTCTGGTATTCCCTTTTAAAGAGATAAAACCGAGTTGCAAAAGCATGAGCAGCGGCCGTGTTGAAATGATATTTTGAAACCCGGTAGGCATTGTTGTTGAGCAGCGGAAGCCCTGTAGTAAGATCTGACTCTATTTGTTGATACACGCTCGCTACCGTTCCGCGGTTGTATTGTGCCAGTACCACCTTTTCAGGGGCTGTTACATAGGGTACACCTGCATCTGTGGCAGCCGTGGCCGGGTTGTAGACTTTAGCGTAGAGTGTTACCAGCATAAAGTGGGCATACGCTCTGGCAACCAGTGCTTCCCCTCGCTGGGCAGTGTAATCTTCCGGGTTAGAAGCGTTGTCTATGGCTTCGAGGGCGTGGTTAGCAGCGGCAATGGCTGCATAACAGGCATTCCAGTAAAAATCAGGAGAACCCTGCGCCTTGTTCTGCACATCCTGAAAAAAGTAAGGGTTCCGGTTGCGTTCATCTATAGTAGCACCGGAAACAGGTCCTTTGTCGAGGGCAAGGTCCGACATCGCTTCTGTAAAAGTGGCATAATCGGCTTGTGGGTAAGCAGTGGCCAGTAACTCGCTCACCTTTACAACTGAGTTGAGTTGGGTGCGCTGGTCCACTGCCTGCTCCAGGTAGTCTTTGCATCCAGCCACAGCGACCACAGTGGTTAAAAGCGTATAAAAAAGGATTCTCTTCATGACAAGGAAATAAATTAGAAGCCGGCTTTTAAGGATAAGGTAAACTGACGCGGAATCGGCATGGCTACTCCGCCTGAGTTAAAGAACTCCGGGTCCTGGCCGTTCAATCGCTTGTCGGCGTACACCAGCCAGAGGTTATTAGTGACCAGACTCAGCGACATATTGCTCATGCCTAGCGCGCCACTGTATTTAGTTGGCAGGTTGAAACCCAGGGAGAGTTGCTTTAGCCGCACAAAATCGCCGTTAACCACCCTGGCAGAGGAGTAGTTGTAGTTGTTGTAAGGGTAGCCGTTAATTAATAGTGCCTGTTCGTAACGGTCCAGAATAGAGGGAACATCAGTTGTGGCTTCATCACCAGACATAACCCACCTGTTCAGGAAGGAGTTCGGCATGGCATCCAGGTCGGTATAGTTCGATTTAAATACCGGGTTTAATCTTATTTTATTTCCGCCGCTGTAGGTGAAGAGAACAGATAAGGTAAAGTTTTTGTAATTCAGGGAGTTAAACCAACCTCCTGTATAGATCGGATCTACGGGGCCTTCGTATTTCAGGTATTGTATCTGATCGCTCTGAAGATAGACATTGGTGCTTGTCTCGCCATTTTCATTTCTGAAAAAGGGGGTGCCATTTTCCGGGTCCAGTCCCTGATACCGTATCGAAAACAGGCCACGGTAGGGGTAACCTTCGCGTGGGCCACCTTCCGGGATTACCAACGACCAGATGTCGGGGTTGCTTTTCAGGTTAGTAATTTTACCCTGGTTAAAGCCTAAGGTAAACTGGGTACGCAGCTTCAGGTTCTGGTTATCGATAATGCCTCCACCCAGCGTAACATCCAAACCATACGAACGCATATCGGCGTAGTTGGCCACTTTGAACTCTTCACCACCAATGCCAGAGGTACGAATGCTGCCGATCAAGTCGAAGCCATTTCGCAGGTAACCATCAACTGTAAGTTGTATACGTTCGTTAAAAAGCCCAACATCTAAGCCAACGTTGGTTTCATATTGCTTTTCCCAGGTCAGCTCTGAGTTCTCCAGGTTTTGAATAAAGATCATAGACTCTACCTCGGTCAGGTAAGGCCTGCGGGTACTGCCGCTTTGCAGTACCAGGCTGGAGTTGGTGGCATTGCCCATACTGGCGGTAAGGCCGTAGGTGGCGCGTAAGGTCATTCTATTCACCATTTCCAGGCGTTCCATAAATGGCTCAGTATCGATGTTCCAGGAGCCACTCACGTTCCAGGTAGGCAACCAGCGGGCAGTACGCGACTCGCCCAGCAGGTTAGAGCCGTCGTAACGTACGGTGGCGTTAAGGTTGTATTTTTGGTTGTAGGAGTAGGCGGCGTTAGCCATGTAAGCCAGAAAGCGGTCGTAGCGGTAACTCATGTTATAGTAGTTAAAGTTGCCTTCCACGCCTTGTTTAATGGCATTGGGATCTATAAAAGGAACTCCCCCTTTATCGTATTGGTAGCCATAGCCGGTAAATCCTTTGTTTTGCCGGTCGGCATAGCGCAGCTCCTGCGACGCAAAAAGGCGTACTATGTGTACTTCGTTAAAGGTGTTATCCCAATCGAGTGTGTTGCGCAGGTAATAGCTCGACAGGTTGTCGTCGTTGGCAATGTAGAGGCCGCCGTAGGGTAGCACCGATACAGGCTGTGCCTCCGGATTGTCGGGGTTGCGGTACAGGAACTTGTTACGGTCTTGAATAATGGCATCTACACCACCACCGTATATAGTGCCTGCCCGGTAGGCCTGCGACATGTTGGCTTCTTCCCGAACCTTGTGCTCCCGGTTTGTTTTAGCATATCGTACAGCCCCTGAGAAGTTATAGGTAAAGTTCGGCAGTATTTTGTAGGTAACATCGCCCTGCAGTTTCAGGTCCAGCACCGAAATATCCAGGGAGTTGTTCTCCAGTTCGTTTACTATGTTAAAGGGAGAGTAGTTTCTTCTGAAATATTCCAGATTGCCGTTTTCGTCGTAAGCAGTTAGGGTGCGGCTGGTGTTGATCACGTAATTAAACGGGTTGATGTCAAAGTCGCGGTTGTACTCGCCTGTAACCGGGTTACTGATACGCGAAACGGTGCCTGGCGCCTGCTGGTCCCTCACAGAACCTTGTGAAATAAGGCCAATAGACAGTTTATCGGATACATTAAAATTTGCCCTGGCATTTCCGGTAAAGCGCTTCACCTTGTCAGCAATTGTCCAGCCATCATCCTGGAGGTAGCTGGTTGAGAAGTAAAGTTGCGACTTCTCGGTTCCTGACGAGATGCTAAGCGAGTGTTCCTGCATAAAGGAGTTCTTAAACAGCACATCGAACCAATTTGTATTGGCCGCGGCATATCGCTTTAAAAACTCGCCCCGAGCCTCAGGAGTGTTCATCAGCCCGTAAGAATCAGTTGCAGGATCGTAGGAACCTGAAATAAGGTCAGCCCTTTTAGTAAACACCCCACCGTTTGCATTACGGGACACATTTCCATAGTTAAGCCAGCCTTTCTGGTACATCTCCAGGTACAGCGCCATTTGGTCGGCTGAGTTCATGATGTCGAAGTTGCTGTAGCTGGGCTTGAGGTAGGTGGAGTAGTTGCCGGTATACGAAACCACGGGCTTCCCGATTTTTCCGCGTTTGGTCGTAATTACTACCACACCGTTCATGGCGCGGGCTCCGTACAGAGCCGTGGCAGAAGCATCTTTCAAAATCTGAAAACTCTCTATATCGTCTGGGTTCAGACCAGCCACTGAAGAACCAATAAGGGTAGTGGGGTCGCCGGTGGAGAGCTGCTCATTCGACACGTTTACCACATCTTCCAGAATAATACCATCTACCACCCACAGCGGTTTATTGTCGCCGGTAATGGAGGTGGCACCTCGCACTCTTATTTTGGGTGCTGCGCCAAAAGTACCCGACACGTTTTGTACCGACACACCGGCCACACGCCCTTCCAGCATGCGGCTTACATCGGTTATACCTTCGCGTTTGGCATCTTCGCCTTTCAGGAGCGCGGCCGATCCGGTAAACATTTTGCGGTCTATGGTCTGGTAGCCAGTTACCACTACCTCCTGCAGCACGTTGGTGTTTTCTTCCAAGGTTAGGTTTACGGTCGATTGGCCTGCCACAGGAACTTCTACCGTTTTGTAGCCGATCAGGGTAAACACCAGCACAGCGTTGTTGTCTTTCACCCGGAGCTGGTAATTCCCGTCCAGGTCGGTTCCGGTTCCATTAGAGGTGCCTTTTTCCATCACCACTACCCCCATCATTGGCTCAGCGGATCCTCCTTTGGCACCAGGTATTCTTACAGTGCCTCTTACCACTATACCGTCTTGTTGTGCGAGCAGGGTAGCGGCATGTGCCGCGCCAACAGGTGCCAGGTTGGTTAGCGGAAGCAGGGGCAGAAGGAGGAAAAAATAATGAGGTACTCTCATTTTGTAAAAATCTAATGTCATAAAATTCGGCTCGAAACAGAGGTGAGATTTGGAAGAATTTTTAGTCAATCAATTCCTGTACTTCAAAATAAAAGTTAATGGTGCTTGCTTTTCGTTGTTGATGAAAAGCAGGGTAACGGCTTGTTATAAGTTACTAAATATAAGCTTATTTAGCAATTCCGCCAACAGCTGTTCTTCATTTTTAGAGCAGTAATGGCAAATTATTCTGTTGTTGAAGCGGGTATAGAAGATATCTGGTTGATTATACTAATTATCAGCAGATTAGTTCTGGTAAGGAGCCGTCATTTTAATTAAAGAATAGGACCTGTTTCCTACTACAGGCAGTGTTAATTCTCCTGATCTGCATCGAAAGCTAAAATGGCGAACCGTATTGTATACAGTTCGCCATTTTTTGGTGTAATTACTCTGGTCCTTTAATAAGGATTTACCTCTTCAGTTTGATAACGTCTTTCTCTGAAAGGTTAAAATATTTCATCACTGCTTCGTAGTTATTGAAATCTACAGTAGCCTGTCTACCGCCCTCAAATTCACCCGGTATGACTACTGCTCTGAACCACATTTTGGTTATGTTTTCTGGTTCAATATTGGCTAGATGTTCTTCTGAGGCTTCTAAAATGAGGAACAGAACTTCTGGAGAGAAGGCATAATTAAAAACTAAGGGGCCATCTTCTAGGAACATTGTTTGAGGTAAGGGGCTCCAGAGCGGTATAGTACCATTGTCCAAGGAATAGGTTGGCATATAAACGAAAACCATATCAGATTCAGAAAGATTTAGATCTTCTAAAGTAAAGGCTGGCCTAAATTGATTTTCTTCATTAAAAGTGGCTTCTAGTTCAATAACTGTGGCCGTAGTACCCGTTCCGGTACCCGTACCTGGAGGGCCAGCTGGGCCCTGTGGTCCTGGAGCGCCTGCCGGACCTGCTGGTCCTTGTGGTCCTGGAGCGCCTTCCGGACCTTCTGGTCCTTCGCATGCTTGGCCAAATGCAAGGCCTATGAACATAATAAAGTAAATCAGTTTTTTCATAATATCAGAAAATTGTGAGTTGTAAATAAAATGTATAGCTACTGAAAGTAAGCCTTTTTGATGAATATTAATATTATTTGGGAAGTAATATTTTTCTGGAAAAACCTTGACAGGATATGATGGAATTGGAAACAACTACTACTGGCAAACGGCTGTTTAGGGCTTTCCGAAGCCTATATCCAATTCTGTTTAAACTGCCTCCTGAGGGTTATTTTTATTGGAATAATTTAGCTGATAGCTGTCGAAAGCTACTTGCCGGACAGGTACAACTATAATGCATTTATTTCTACTCTTGCATTAACCAAAAGTCTTATAACCTAAGTCCTGTCTCTTGAAAAAAGCCTCTGGAAGGCGAATTTCATTAGAAAAATTTAACGGCATCAGGCAATAAGCCAGCAGCTATTGTTTGTAAGGAGATTACCAGGAGCAGGAGAAATTACTACTGGGCAATAAAATGAACTTCTAAAGGCGTTGGCCCCAAAACTGGCACCTGCGCAGTGGTAGTCAAGACTAGGTTGCTGGAGGTTAGGGTTTTAATTTCTACTTGTTCTGGCAGTCCAAAAGAGGCTAACAGGTCAAAGTGTATGAATTTGTCTTGGTTGCGGAGTTCCCAAGTGCCGGAGAGGGGTATTGTTTGTCCGTTATCGCTGTAGGTGGCTGTGTAGGTGTTGTTTTCGTTAAAAACCAAAACCATAGTTTTGATATCTGGAATTTGGCTAGCCAGTATAGGGTGGGTGGAGGCATCCATGCCCATCGCCATTACTTTATCGCCTCGCCAGTTGTGTGCTACTAATTTCTCTTTTGTTGAGGGTTCTGGAGTTTCATCGTCTTTTTTACAGCCGGTAAAAAGCGAAAATACCATGAGCAGGGCAAACAGAGGGAGAAGTTGTGAGGTTTTCATCTTGTAAGGTTTAGAGATGATTTGCTATACTATTATTTTCAGAATAAGTTTACCCTGCTGCCGTTGAACCTGCTGTAGTTGGTTAGCGCTATAAAATATTTACCTCCGGGTGCAGTTCAATGCCAAACCGGGCCTTTACAGACTGGATGATCTCATGGGCAAGTGCCTGAATTTCGCCTCCATTCGCGCCACCGTAGTTTACCAGCACCAGTGCCTGGCTTTTGTGCACGCCGTAGTTCTCTATCACTTTTCCTTTCCAGCCACACTGCTCAATAAGCCAACCGGCCGGGACTTTTACGGTAAGGTCTGAAACAGGGTAGGCTGGAATAGAAGGGTATGTTTGTTTAAGCTGCTCGAACTGGAGCAACGGTATTTCCGGGTTCTTGAAAAAACTGCCTGCGTTGCCAATTTCTTTAGGGTCTGGCAGCTTGCTCTGGCGTATAGCGCACACAGCCACGCTCACATCCTGAATGGTGGGTGCGGCTACTTTCATTTCCTGCAGCACGTCTTTTATAGCACCATAAGAAGTGTTGAGGGTATGGTGCTTTTGCAGCCGCATGGTAACGGAGGTTACCACAAACTTTCCTTTTGCCTCGTTTTTGAAAACACTGTCACGGTAGCCAAAGCGGCAGGCTTCGAGGTCGAATATGTAAGGCTCGCCTGTTTCTAACTCCACTGCCTCCAGCTCATGGAACACATCTTTCAGCTCCACGCCATAAGCTCCGATGTTCTGAAGAGGGGCAGCACCAACAGTACCCGGAATGAGAGAGAGGTTCTCTAAGCCTCCTAACTCCTGTTTCAAAGCAAAGAGAACTACATCGTGCCAGGCTTCGCCGGCACCGGCTTTAAGAAAGGCCGTCTCTTCGTCTTCGTCTACAATCTCCAGGCCTTTAATCTGGTTGTAAAGAACAACGCCATCAAAATCCTTGGTAAATAAAATGTTGCTTCCGCCGCCTAAAATAAGCTTTTCCAACCCGGCAAGTTCAGGGCTTTGCAGCACCTCCTGTAGCTCGGCCTCCGTTTCGAAACGGGCAAAGTATTTGGCTTTGGCGTCTATTCCGAAGGTATTATATGGCTTCAGAGAAAAATCAGACTGGATGTTCATAGATAAATGTTTACTGCAAAGATATAAGTTTGGAGAAACGATAAGCGGTTTTCCTGTAATTAGCGGCCTTCTGTTTACATGCTCCTGCTGTGTTGCCTGTTGCAGGCTTATTGGCAGAAAGGTAGTAGCAGGTGTTGAAAATTAGATAGATATAGGGTATCTGACATTTACTAGTTAACGCCTGCACCCTAAGTTTATTTGCCACCAAGTTAAATATACGAAAAACAGCATATAAAAGTCGACCCCGGGCAGAGACTGCCGGGGTTTTTCACTCTTAGTTTCGTTTTTAGAATCAAAGCCTTTCCTTCTTGGCCTAAAGTGAGGAGGTGCTCGAGTATACCTATTAGGCGTCAGGAAGTTAGTGTGTGCAGCTTCTAGTAAAATGCGACCTTTCTCAGGAGTGGCTACAGGTTAAACCCTTAGCACGGTAGAGCCTAAACCAGCTATGGAAGGCCATTTTCATTACCAGAATTTAAACCTGATGTCAAAAGCCGATCACTTCACTGGCTAAATTGTTTCAGTATTTTTTGGAATGCAGATACTGCTTAGGCATCAGCCAACCTTTTTTCATTCATACTCTTCGCTCACTGGCGCTCAGATTCTGCTAATGAAAATGGCCTTCCGTAGGCAGTTTGGCCAAATAGGGAACTAGGCAAATGGCAGATTCTTAAACTTTATGCCAGTGTAGCGGCTTTCTGTGTGATCAGGTATTGGCATGAGTTACAGCAGCATTGACAATGGCATAGGATGTTCAGCCTGTGCACAGCGCTGTGTGTGAAAATTAGCAACAGGAGCAAAATTAGAAATGCCTGACTGGGTTTTCTGTAGAGAAAAAGGAGTGGGGGACCTTATACCACAACAAAGACTTAGAAGTGAAAGTAAAAAAGTGCAGTTTTGTACTGCATAACACAGATACTATGGCAAAACCTAACCCTAACGGAAACTTTAATATAATCGCCACCACTCTTACTGGCCTGGAAGAGGTGCTGGCAGCTGAACTGGCCGAACTTGATATGGAATTTATCAAGGTCGGAAACCGGGCTGTAACTTGTTCCGGAAACCTGCGCCAACTGTACGAGGCCAACATGTGGTGTCGCACTGCTATCCGCATCCTCAAGCCAATCCGCAACTTTAAGGCCCGCGATGAGAAGGATCTGTATCAGCAGGTTTCTAAAATTAACTGGAGCGAGTATTTAAGGCTGGAGCAGACTTTTGCCATAGATGCTGTAGTTAGCCATTCTACCTTCGAGCACTCGCTGTTTGTGGCGCAACTAACTAAAGATGCCATCGTGGATCAGTTCCGGAAAGCTACCGGCGAGCGGCCGTCAGTAGACCGCATTCGTCCGGATATTCGCATAAACCTGCACATGCACGAGAACATGGTCACCATCTCCCTTGACTCTTCGGGCGACTCGTTGCACCGCCGCGGCTACCGCGAGCAAACAAACGTGGCACCGCTAAACGAGGTGCTGGCTGCCGGCATTATCGGCTTATCTGGTTGGGACAAAAGATCGGCCCTGGTAGACCCAATGTGCGGCTCAGGCACCTTGTTGATAGAAGCAGCCATGATGGCACAGAACCTGGCACCGGGCCTCTTCCGCCGCGACCCCTTCGCTTTTGAGAACTGGTCCGACTACAACGAAGACCTCTTTAAGATGGTATGGAAAACGGCCGAAGCTAAAGAACGGCAGGAACCGCAAGCCACCATTATAGGCTATGACATAGACAGCGACTATGTGCAGGCTGCCCGCGTAAACATAGCAAACGCCGGATTAGAAAAAGTCATCAAAGTAGAAGAGGCTGATTTCTTTCAGACCAAAGCTCCGTCAGAACAGGGTGTGCTGGTGGCAAATCCGCCTTACAATGAGCGAATTGTGTCTGATGACATCAATCAACTGTACAAGCAGATTGGAGACACTCTAAAGAATAACTACCAGGGATTTGATGCCTTTATTTTGACAGGTAATCTGGAAGCCGCCAAGCACATTGGCTTACGCACCACCCGCCGCACCCCCTTGTATAATGGCGCCATAGAATGCCGCCTGCTTAAGTACGAGCTGTATAGGGGCAGCAGAAGAGGGGGAGCAGAAGAAACAGAGAATATAAAGCCTTAAACACGGAACAGGCGTAAATCCTGCGGTGACATTAGCCGGGTTTACGCCTGTTGTAAACAAAACCGAAGTGAGACTTAAGCAGGTAGCTCTTTTATAATGCGGCAAGGGTTACCAGCTGCAAATACATTGCTGGGAATACTCTTAGTAACCACACTTCCTGCTCCTATAGTAGTGTTGTCGCCAATGGTAACACCGGGGCAAACTACCACGTTGCCACCTAACCAAACATTGTTGCCAATAGTGATAGGCGAGGCCAGCTCAGGCCCTTTGATGCGCTCCGAAGCAATTACAGGATGGTAGGCTGTATAAATCGCCACATTGGGTCCCATCATCACATTATCGCCTATAGTTACGGCTGCACAGTCCAGAATAACGCAGTTAAAGTTCATGTACAGGTTTTCGCCTGCATAGATGTGGTTGCCGTAGTCGCAGTAAAACGGAGCCTGAATCTCTATTTTTTCTCCAAACGAGCCAAGGAGCTGCCGCAGCAGTGCGTCTTTGGCTGGTACATCATCGAACGGTATTTGGTTGTACTGCTTCAGCAGCTCCCGGGTATGCCGACGCATTTCGTATAGTTGTGGATCGTTACCAATGTACAGCTCGCCGTCCAGCATTTTTTGAAGTTCTGATTTCATAGTATAGTTGCTTAAACTGCAAGTAAGGGAAATCCTTCAGCATTTACCTATAGCCTAGCGGTTGAGGCGTTAAAAAAAATCCTGCTACTACACGAACCGTGTTATCCTCTTTTCTTATCTTTTCCGAGCGTTATTTTATAATCATCGGCATTTCCTGAAACGTTCAGGTTCAGAAACCGCACACGCTTGTCTTCGTTTCGATATACAATTTCGTCGACCTGGTCCGGGTCTACTTCTTCTTTGCTTTTACCGCCAAACAAGGTTTTAAACCCAACCTGAGTCACCAGCCCCAGAGGCACCCTTATGAAATAATCCATGTTCAGGTCGAGCGACTGCTTGCCAGACATTTCGATAAAGCCTAATGAGGAGTTTATTTGCATGCTGGGGATGTCTAATACCCCTTTTTTTAGAGAAAAGGTGTTTTGCAGCGTGTCGAAGCGAACCAGGTTCAGGTTCTTGTCTTTAAAGTAGTCGGAGAGGGCCAGCATGGGGCTAAAGTTCACCAAGCTGCCTTCTTGTACGGTAACAGCCAAGGTAGCCTCAGTCTCTGCCAAAATGGGTGTGAGGTCGGGGTGCATTCTTACCGTGCTACTGATGGTGCCGCTGAGCTTACCATGCAGGTTTTCGTTCACCATGTAATCCTGCCCGAAATTATCGAACTTCAGCATGAGCTTGTCCAGATCAAGGTTATGGGCAGCGATGGTGCTTTTAAAATAGATTTTGGCAGGATTGGAGCCATTAAAATAGCCGCTCATGCCTGCTTTGCCACCGGCTGCTCCTAGTTGTAGCGTATCTACATACAGGTAGTGGTTCTCCTGCAGGCGCATGTTTGCTCGAAGATTCTGTAAAAAAATATGGTGGTAGTTCACTTTTCTCAGCTGCGCCTGAACGCGCATGTCGGTAAAGGGTACCTCAAAAATATTGAAGGCTTCGGCATGTGCTGCTTCCTGCTGTTTTTGCCCCGGCGACTGTGGCTGAGTATTGTAATTCATGAGCTCGTCCAGGTCGAGGTACCTGGAGTAAATGGCCAGCTGGTTATGGCGTTTCCGGAGGATAGGATCGAGCCCGGTGTAGTAGGTGAGGTTTACCTTAAAGTCGCTTTTTCCTACCCGACCGCTCAGGTTTTCTACCTGTAACCGCTCGTCTTCGTAATGCACCCGACCTGCAACCTTTTCGAGCTTGAGCGGATGAATTTTTAACTTTCCTTCCAATTTATCTACCTGCAGGTCTGCCGACTTAAACACGCTGTCGTAGTGCAGATCCAAGCGGCCGTGCAGCTTCAGCTCCTTTATTTCTTCGTGGCGGTAATCTTCGGGCAGGTAGTTGTTGCCTTTGTAGCTCAGCAGGTCCTGCATCTTCAGGTTTTTGGAGCTAAAGTCAAACTCAAACCGGGTGTCACCTGTTTTTACCTCCTGAAACCACTTGGGGTAGTTGTTAAGCAGGCCACTAAAATGAAAATCGGAGGCATCTATCTGGCCACTGAAATCTTTTAACTGCAAGGCTTTGTCTGTAATGATGACGTCGGCATGGAAGTCGTGGAAGGAGTGGGGGTAGTGCTTCAGTTTGGCAAAAAAATCGTCTATGAAAAATTCTCCCCTTGGCAGGTACTCATAGTTTAGCAGGTTTTCAGTAGAAGTTACAAAGGCCAGCTTAATGGCGAAATCTGTTATTTCTTCGTCTGTTATAGCTACGAGCTTAGTGTCGTGCTGCAAGAGTTGAGGAATATTGATTTTGCCGGACCGGGCCTGCAGGTTGAATGTAATGGGCTTAGTCTGCTGATGGAAAATTGCAGGCAGGTCGTTTAGCTTCCCATTCAAGGCAAAGTCGGAGCCGGCAATTTTAAAGCGCAGAAAGTCCAGGTTTACGGCCCCTTGCTGCATGGTGGCGTGTGCGTTCATGGCGGTAATGGGGTGGGGGTAACCCGGCACCTGAAAGCTCAGGTTCTTTACCGTCAGCTCACTTTCGATTCCTTCTTTCAGTTTGGAGAGGCTTTCGTTTGGCTTATCGATGTGGATGAGTTCATCAAAATTCATGTCGAGCAGCACCTGGCCTTTTAGCTTCTGCAACCCTTCCACACCCAGGAATGCGCCTAAAAATTCCAGGTCAAGATCAGCGTTAAGATTAACGGCAATCTGCGGATCTGCGAAATTCTGGATGAACAGTCTACCTGTAAAAACACCTTCGTCCGGCTTGGCATACATTTTCTCGAGGCGTAGCTCAGAGGTTTCGAGGCTGCGGCCCTGGCCGTTGGTGTAGGTGCCCACAATTTGCATGTCGTCGACTTTCTTGTTCACCGCCTTGTTTAGGAAATAGGCGTTTTCGCAGCCAAAGTCTACGGCAATGGCTGGCGTATGCCCATTAGACGCTTTGCCCTCTACCTTCCCTCTAAAGTAAATATTGCCCTGGTTCTCGTAGCGTCTTAGCTCGGTAGCCAAGTCATTAGGTGCAAAGGCTATAAAAGTGTTAAAATCAGGTTTTTCTGCTGTAAAGTCGAGGCTTAGGTTTAAGTCATCGTCGAAGTCTACCGTGCCTTTCAGCCCAAAAAGCGACTCTTCCAGACTGAGCTGACTAGGTGAAATCAACAGCTTCTGTTCCAGCTTATCGTAGTCCAGCGTCAGGTCCAGAGCCATGTGCTTGTTGTTAAAAAAGGTATGTTCCCCGTTTTTGTCGATATCCAGGATGAACGCCGACTCCACATCAGTAAATAGATGATCCGCCCCTTTTCTGATGGAAGCCTTCAGGTGCTGGAGGTGCCCATAAATGACCTTGTTCGCCGCTTCGTCGGCATAAGACAGTTCAAAATCCTGTAGCACGAGCTCTTTCAGATCGAAATAAAAGTCTTCTGAACTGGTCGTGTCTGTGCTTTGCTCTGTCAGGCCTTTTGCCAGCAGCAGGTTAATGTCGCCATTGGCATGCTTTACCACGTCCAGGTGGCCTCCTTTTATTTTCAGCCGTTTTACGTGGTACTTGCCGTTCAGGAGGTCGAGCAGGTCGAAGCCGGCATAGAGGTCTTCTATTTCGTAAAGAGGTTTGTTGCTGGCCGACTTGGTGCCGTAAAAGGCAACCTGGTGCAGATCGATAGACACGTAGGGGAAATTCTCAAAGAGCGAGACGAAGCTGTCTTTTACCACCAGCTCTCCATCAAAGTTCTCGTTAATGGAGGCAATGACTTTCTGCGTAATTTGCTTTTGGTTTCTATACACCACCATGCTAGCAGTAACAAGCAGGACAACAGGCAGTAATAAGATGAGAGTTAAAGTAATAATTATTTTGTTTCTCATAACGAGGGATGGGTAACAGGAGGCATTCTTGAAAAAGAGTTGCTTTATAGAGAACAGTTGTCGAACAAATTTCTTGCCTTAAAGGTCTACTTTTTTAACTCAATATCGGATTTTTCTTGAATATGGAGAGGTTAACTTTTGCTGTTGGTGCTGCAGAACCCTGGCTCTGAGCTGCTACAGCCTGCAAAGCTGGCAGCAAAACCAAGGAGAGAATGTGCCGTCTGATTATTTAAAACAACAAAAAATAAAATACCAGCCGCTGAGGTAAAGCCTTAGGCAGCCAACTGATAATGGTGCCAAAATTATTCAGATGAAATTCTCCTTCCAGAGCCCTTTAGATAAAAATAAGCCAAGGGTTTCTTGTGCAGCATAGTAGGCTTAAAGCGAATTTAAGCTTAAGCCAATAGCTTTTTCTTGTGCTTTCTGGCAAAGAAGAGGTGCACCAGCAAAGCCAGCGATGAGAACACAATTCCCACCAGCACCACACCGTTCCATTGCCACAACTGCCAGGCCTGGCTGGCAAGCAGGGTTCCGGTGGCGCCTCCAGTGAAGTAGGTAACCATGTACACGGTATTGAGGCGGTTGCGTGCGGCCGGGTTAAGGGAAAAAACCAAAGTCTGGTTGGCGATATGGGTAGCCTGCAGCCCCAGGTCCAGCAGTATTACGCCTACTACAAGGCCCACCAGGCTGTGGCTAAATGTGCCGAATAAGACATAGGATATGATAATCATTAGGGTGGTGGCGGTAATGATGTGCCGGGTATTCACCTTGTCAGCCAGCCTGCCCATAACCGAAGCCATGATGGCACCGCCGGCACCTACCAGGCCAAAAGCTCCAGCCATTGCGCTTCCTCCATTAAACGGCGGCTCTTCCAGCAGAAACACCAGGGTGGTCCAGAAGCCGCCAAAGCAGGCAAAGGTTAAGGCTCCCCTTGCTGCGGCTAACCGTAGTACTGGTTCCTCCTTCACCAGCGACACCAGGGAGGTCATCAGGCTTTTGTAGCTGCCTTTGTACTCGGGGTGTACTTCCGGGAGCAGAAAGTAAAGCGCAACGCCCAGCACTACCATCAGACCGGCTGCAATCAGAAACATAGCCCGCCAACCCAGGTGGGCACCTACAAAACCACTTACCGTACGCGACAGGAGCACGCCTATAAGCAAACCACTCATAACAGTGCCTATGACCTTGCCTCGGTTTTCTGGGAGCGCCAGTTGGGCCGCCATAGGTATAAACAACTGCGGCACCACCGAGGTAGCGCCAATCAGCAAACTGGCCAGCATCAGGGTGTAAATATTATTGGCAAAAGCCGCCAGCAGCAGTGACAGGATAACGAGTATTAATTCTGTGATAATCAGTCGTTTCCTGCGAAACATGTCACCTAAAGGTATAATCAGTAACAAACCTATAGCATAGCCTACCTGCGTGAGCATAGAGATTATGCCTGCCTTGGACTCCGGCACCTGAAATGTTCTGGCGATATCGCCAAGCAGTGGCTGGTTGTAGTAATTATTTGCCACCACAAGCCCGGAGGAGATCGTCATCAGCCAAAGCGTTAGGGTGGTGAGGTTAGGGAGGCTGGAGGTAGGAGTAGAGGTGTTGCGCATTCGTCTGTGTGGAGTTAGATAAATGATGTGGCAACAAAGGTACGGAAGAGAAGAAGGAATAGCTGGCTCTTTTCCGTGAAATCCCTCCTGCCTTTGCAAATTTAATCTTTGTTAAAAGAGACGACACACATGGCTCCTGAAAAGTCCCAGGTAACATGCTACAGGGCGGAACGATTATAGGAAGGGGTAAAAATGAATTTTTTCTTATATTCGTTGTAGAGCGTATGGAAGTAAGGCAACTCATTACGGTACGGTGGCGGCAGCTGAGCAGAAGCCTGGAAGGGCTCTCCGTGTTCCATTGGCTTCTCTTTGTTGTGATTTCTTTTGGGCTACTTGCGGCCTTGCTGCAGGTGCTGATGAATAAAACAGGGGCGGCTATAGTAGCCGCTGTGTTTTCAGGCCTTATCCTGTCGCTCCACCTAAGCCGCAGCGACAGACAATTTATTCTGTTATTTGCAGAGAAGCCATTCCAGCTGTATTTCACAGAATACTTCATTGTTTCGCTGCCCTTGCTGGCGCTTTACCTGCTTGCTCCGTCGTGGTACCTGGCGCTGGTGGTGCCGGTGGCACTGGCTCTGGTCGCGCTGCTGCCATACACTTACAAACCCAAACTTTTTCAACTTAACTTCAGCAGGTTTTTGCCTGCGCATAATTTTGAGTGGCTGGCTGGTTTTAGAAAATATGGCCTGTATATCCTGCTCCTGTACCTGGTGGCACTGCTGCTGGTTCCTGTTAAGGTGCTCTCTTTGCTTCTGCTGTGGCTCATTACAACAGCAATTATGGCTTTTTACCAGGAGTGCGAGCCGTTGCAGTTGTTGCGGCTGTCAGAGCAGGAGGGGGCTTCCTTTATCAAGGGTAAACTTTGGAGCCACTTAAAGCTTTACTTGCTGCTATGTCTGCCATTGGTGCTGGTTTACAGCTTTTTTCATGTAGATCATTGGTTTGTGCCGTTTGTGTTTTTAGTGCTTTCGGGTATAAACCTGTGTTTCTTTATCTTGTCGAAGTATGCCTTCTATAGACCAGGTAAGCAGCTCCCGGGAAATAGCGTACTGGGTAGTGTGGCTATGCTTAGCAGCCTCCTGCCATTTCTGATTCTTTTGCCGCTGGTGCTGAACATCAGGTTTTATACCAAAGCGGTCGCCAACTTAAACTACTATTTGTATGATGGAGATTAACAACCTGCATGTAAGTTATGAGGGACAAGCGGTACTGCAGAACTGCCAGCTGCAGCTGTTTCCTGGGCGGGTACATGGCTTAGTCGGCCTGAACGGTGCCGGCAAAACCACCCTACTCAACGCACTGGTCGGCATTGTAAAACCGCAGCAGGGCGAAGTTCTATACAGGGGAGCAAAGCTGCAACACCGGCAGGTTGGGTACCTGGAGTCCAGCAACTACTTCTATGCTAACATCACTGGCATGGAGTACCTGCGCCTGTTCCCGGCCCGACAGGCTGACTTCGACTTGGATACCTGGCAGCAGCTCATGCACCTGCCCCTGCACCAGCTCATCGAGACGTACTCCACCGGTATGAGAAAGAAGCTGGCCCTGCTGGCTGTTCTCAAACTCGACCGGGACATTGTTATTTTAGATGAGCCTTTCAACGGCCTCGATCTGGAGGCTAGCCAGCTCCTGAAAAGCATTGTAGGGAAGCTGGGGGAGCGGCAAAAAACCGTAATCATAACATCTCACATCTTCGAAAGCCTGACCAGCATCTGTGACTTTATTCACTACCTGGACCAGGGCCGCATTGCTGAATCCCTGGGTCAAACTGAATTCCAGAACTTTGAGAATAGGCTCTTTTCTCTTATCAAGAAACGGCACGAGGAGCTGATGCTGAAAGTATTGTAAAGCTTGTGCCGGTATAGGTACTTTGTACCCTAAGATAGAACAGGTTGCTAAAGCCTCCGGAAGGGCATTTTGATTAGAAGAATTGGGTGCTAGGTGTTGTTCCTGAAATACCCTATTATAATAAGATTCTAAGCACCTGTTCTGATGCATGAGGCAAAAGATTATCCAACAGCCGCACTACCTTTAAACAGCAAAGGCAGCCCTTTTCTAGGGCTGCCTTTGCTGTTGTATCATCATAATGATTATAATCTTCTGATTTCAGCGCCAAGTGCATTTAACCGGCCATCAATGTTCTGGTAGCCACGGTCAATTTGTTCTACATTGTCTATCACGCTGTGGCCTTCTGCTGAGAGGGCAGCTATGAGTAAAGCCACGCCTGCTCTTATATCTGGAGAAGACATTCTGATACCCTTTAGTGGCACCTGCTTGTTCTGCCCAATAATAGTGGCGCGGTGTGGGTCACACAAAATGATTTGGGCACCCATTTCTATCAGCTTGTCCACGAAAAAGAGGCGGCTTTCAAACATTTTCTGGTGAATAAGGGCTGTTCCTTTAGCCTGTGTGGCTACCACCAGCGCGATGCTGAGCAGGTCAGGTGTAAAACCCGGCCAAGTATGGTCTGATACGTTCAGGATGCTGCCATCTATGTATGTGTCGATCTCGTAATGGTCCTGCGCGGGAATATAAATATCGTCGCCACGATATTCCATCTGAATGCCAAGTCGGCGGAAGGTATCGGGGATCAGCCCCAGCTCCGGGATCTGGCAATCTTTAATGGTGATTTCAGAACCAGTCATGCCAGCCATGCCAATAAAGGAGCCGATCTCGATCATGTCGGGTAGTAGCCGGTGCTCGGTTCCTCCCAGCTTTTCTACACCCTCAATAACGAGCAGGTTAGATCCTACGCCGCTAATTTTGGCGCCCATACGGTTAAGCATGCGGCAAAGCTGCTGCAGGTAAGGTTCGCAGGCCGCATTGTAAATGGTGGTGGTACCTTCTGCCAGGGCAGCTGCCATTACAATGTTGGCTGTTCCGGTTACAGAAGCTTCATCTAGGAGCATGTACACACCCTTTAGCCCATTGGTTTCTATATGGAAAAAGCTGTCGTGGGTGTCGTAGGTAAAGGTGGCGCCCAGTTTTTCAAGCCCTATAAAGTGCGTGTCCATACGGCGGCGGCCAATCTTGTCGCCTCCTGGCTTTGGCAGTTTGCATTGGCCAAAGCGCGCCAGCATCGGA
Organism: Pontibacter sp. 13R65; assembly: GCF_047525655.1. Taxonomy (NCBI): domain Bacteria; kingdom Pseudomonadati; phylum Bacteroidota; class Cytophagia; order Cytophagales; family Hymenobacteraceae; genus Pontibacter; species Pontibacter sp. 13R65. The sequence continues at coordinate 3,701 of NZ_JBLIQL010000032.1, read as the reverse complement.
CCCAGGATCATAACAGAACCTCTAATGGCACGGCCTAACTTCACGAATGACTCTGTTTCCAGATATTCAAGGTTAATATCATCTGCCTGAAAGGTGTAGGTGTCGGGAGCCGAACGGTCCACTTTTACGCCCAGGTTTTGGAGCAATTCTATTAATTTGTTTACATCTACAATATCGGGAAGATTAGAGATGGTTACGGGTTCCGGGGTTAATAGTACGGCACACAGAATTTGAAGTGCTTCGTTTTTAGCACCTTGCGGAAATATGTCTCCTTTAAGCTGTTTACCGCCTATTACTTCAAATGAAGCCATTCAGTTTATTTGTTTCTGGTGTTAGAGGTTGTTCGGGTGTTTTTTCGGTTGCGGTTAGCATCGTTCCGGTCTCCACGGTCGTTGCGGTTCTGCTGCTGCGGCCGGTTATTGGTATTATCCTGACCGGACGGCTTACTTGTGCTTTCGAACAGGTTGTTGCTTTCGATGTAAGCCAGATCCATGTCCAGCTTGCCCTTAGACATTTGCCGAATATCGTTCAGAATGATGTCATCGGTAATGCTTTCTTTGTTATAAGAACGGTAAAGCGTTTTCATGAGCTTCCCTAAAGAAATAATGGCAGCATCGCGCTCAGCAGGATCTTCCAGTTCTGTAGCTCGTTCGATCAGCAATTCTACGTTGTTACCATAGTGCTTGTAACGTGGCGAGTTGAGCGGGTACTGCATCGGCTGCGGCTTGTCGTTCAGGTACTCCATGGCACTGAGCGGATAAGGAGCATCAACCTCCAGCTTTGAGCCGGACATAACGTACAAGTGGTTCCATAGCTTTTGCTGGGCATCCTGAATATCGCGGAGTTGCGGGTTGAGCTTCGCCATCAGGTTAATAAGTAACTGCGACAGGCGGGTACGTTCGGTTCTGTCTTCTATGCTCAGGATGTGGTTTACGAGGTCCTGCACATTGCGGCCATATTCCCGTAAGAGTAAATCCTGTTTAAATGTAGTACTAGCTTCCATTATTTTTTAAAATTCAAAATTAGAAATTAAAATTAGAAAATCGGGAGAATTAGAATTTAGAAATATGGTTTGGTGCCGTATGATTTTAAGTAGTACGGATTCTGAAGTGGAAGTTATGTATGTTCCTGCCAGACAGCAGACTTAAAATCCAGCTCCACCTGTTCAATTTCTAATTTTTAATTCATAATTTCTAATTTGATCAGGAATGTATGCGCAGCTTTGCAAAGCTTAGCAAGAGTGTTTTTTCGCCTACCTCATCAAAGTGGATGATGGCTTTGGTGCTGTTGCCCTGGGTATCCATTTTGGTAACAGTGCCAAAACCGAATTTAGGGTGCTCTACCTTCATGCCGGCTGCCAGGTTGGCGGTATCGCTTGGGGCAAAATCGGCGGGTGCCTGGTAGTTGCTGGCTACCTGTTTGCGAGGTGCCGGTGCTACTAAATTGCTGGCGCTTGCTTTGCGTTGCAGCACTTTTTCGAACATGCTGTTACCTTGCGTTTCTCCGTATTTAAAGTTCAGGAAGCGGCTGTCGATTTCATCTACAAACCGGCTTTTTTCGCAGGCCCGCAGGTTGCCCCACTGGTAGCGGCTGGTGGCATAAGTGAGGTAGAGTTTTTTCTCGGCGCGGGTGATGGCTACGTAAAACAGCCGGCGTTCCTCTTCCAGGTCTGCGCGGGAGTTCAGCATCATCTGGCTCGGGAAAAGGTTTTCTTCCATGCCTACAATAAACACGTTCTTGAACTCCAGGCCTTTGGCAGAGTGTATGGTCATCAGGGTTACGAACTCCCCATCATCATCGGCCTTGGTGTCGGCATCGGTAATAAGAGCAATGTCTTGCAGGAACGCCGACAACGATTTGTCGTCTTTCTCCGGGTCGTCTACATACTCTTTGATACCGTTTAACAGCTCCTGTATGTTTTCGTATCGGGCCAGGCCTTCTACAGTTTTATCAGCATATAAATCATCTACAATGCCGGAATGCTTCGCCACATGTTTGGCAACTTCGTAAGCATCGCTGTTCTCGGCAATGCGGGCAAAGTCGCGTATCATAATGGAGAAGTTCTCGATGGCGGTGCCTACCCGGTTACCCAGGAAACTGCCGGCATTCTGCACCACTTCCCAAACGGTGTGGTTGGTATCGTTAGCGGTAACAAAAATTTTCTGCTCCGTGGTCTCGCCAATGCCGCGTTTAGGGTAGTTGATTACCCGGCGCAGCGCCTGCTCATCGTTCGGGTTCACCGTCAGGCGCAGGTAGGCAATGAGGTCTTTTATTTCTTTGCGCTGGTAGAAGGAGAGGCCACCGATAATTTTGTACTTGATGTTCATGCGGCGCAGCGCCTCCTCCATTGCCCTCGACTGTGCGTTGGTGCGGTACAGAATGGCAAAGTCATCGTAGGAGAAGTGGTTGTTCATCTTCTCCTCAAAAATGGTGGTAGCCACTAATTTGCCTTCTTCGTTGTCGGAGTTGGCTTTTATAACCTCGATAAGCGGGCCTTCCTCGTTATCTGTAAAAACATCTTTGCGCAGCTGGGCCTGGTTATTTTTGATAACGGAGTTGGCAGCATGCACAATGTTTTTGGTAGAGCGGTAGTTTTGCTCCAGCTTAAACACCTGCAGCTCCGGGTAGTCGCGCTCAAAGTTGAGGATATTCTGAATGTCGGCTCCCCGGAAGGCGTAAATACTCTGCGCATCATCGCCTACCACCACAATATTTCGGTTTTGAGCAGCCAGCTTCCGCGTGATCAGGTACTGCGAGTAGTTCGTGTCCTGGTACTCGTCCACCATTACATACTTGAAAATGTTCTGGTACTTATTCAGCGCATCAGGATGGTCTTTGAAGAGCACGTTCGTGTTAAAGAGTAAATCGTCGAAATCCATGGCGCCCGCAGCAAAGCAACGCTTCTGGTACATTTCATAGATCTTCCCGATTTTAGGGCGCATGGCTGCCTCATCGTCTGCCTGAATGGTAGGGTCGTTGAGGTACTGGCGCACCGATATCAGCTTGTTTTTGGCAGATGAGATACGGCCCAGCACCACGTTTGCCTTGTAGAGCTTATCGTCGAGGTTCATCTCTTTTACGATGTTGCGGATCAACGTCTTGCTATCGTCGGTATCGTAAATGGTAAAGCTCTTGGGATAGCCGATTTTGTCGGCCTCTGCCCGCAGAATACGCGAGAAAACGGAGTGGAACGTGCCCATCCAGATGTTCTTCGCCTCGTTGCCAATTACTTTCTCAATCCGGTGCCGCATTTCTTTGGCAGCTTTGTTCGTAAAAGTAAGGGCCAGTATGTTAAACGGATCCACGTTCTGACTAATCAGGTGGGCGATCCGGTAAGTAAGTACTCTTGTTTTGCCTGAGCCTGCTCCGGCTATAATCATGGCAGGTCCTTCTGTATGAAGCACTGCCGCCCGTTGCGACTCGTTTAATAAACTTATATAATCCATTTCTTCTCTTCCGCGTGCGTCTTAAAAATCAACGCAATTTACGAATACTAATCCACATTCAGAATGCCCACACCAGAATTAGAAACAAGCCCTGCGACTTTCCCTGATTATTCTAATGAAAATGCCCATTTATTAAAGTGTATTCTGATTAATTGTTATTGATTTTCCTAAAGGAGGTTCGCAGGTTGTGTAAACCACAAGCGACCATCATAATTCTGTCACGGGCATTCTGTACGCGTAGCCTTATTTTCTCTT
>NZ_JBLIQL010000031.1:0-42023 GCF_047525655.1 Pontibacter sp. 13R65 | reverse complement strand
CGGGTGTTGTACTCCGAGGAGGCCAGCGAGTGCTTGACCTGGGTGTCGAGCAGCACGATGCGGTAGTCGTCGAGGTCGGAGGGGTAGTACTCGTAGGCCAGGGAGCGGCAGTCGAGCTTGACCACATGCCCGCGCTTGCCGAACATGCTGGCGAACTGGTCCATGATGCCGCACATCACCCCCGCGTACTCGTGCTCGGCCTTCTGCGCCATCTTCACGAGGTCGAACTTCTCCACCCCTAGCTGGTACATCTGGTTCAGGGCAAAGGCCAGACCGCACTCTACCGCCGCCGAAGAAGACAAGCCTGCCCCTATCGGAATGTTGCCGCCAAACACCAGGTCAAAGCCTTTGATCTCGTGGCCGGCCTTCTGGAACTGTGCCACCACCCCACGCAGGTAGTTAGACCACATAAGTTCTGCTGGGTGTACCTGATACAAAGAAAAAGTATCGCTCTCGTTCAGGTCGAATGAGTGCACACGGCAAGCGTTAAGCCTGTTAGGTGCAATGGCAAAGTAAATTTCCTTATCTATGGCAGCCGGAAGCACAAAACCCTCGTTGTAATCGGTGTGTTCGCCTATCAGGTTAACACGGCCAGGAGAGCGAACAACCACCGGTTCCTTTTCAAAAAGCTCCTTAAATTTTAAGATGATATCGTGTAGCATGCAGTTGAAGTTTGTACTGATTGCAGAAGTTCTTTATGCTATTGTTGCAGCCAATTTTCAGGTAACGAAGCGGCCTTTTTAAATACAAGTGGGTTTTGACTGATAAATGGATCTTTCGCCTACAGACACCTGCATTAGCACTTCCAGCATAGCCTGCTCTACAATAAGCAGGATCGACTTTTGCTAACTAATGTGCGTTATAATGAAATTCAATTCATTTGCCTATTGCCAACAAACATATTCAAAACTAGAAAGACAGCGGAAGTTACAGGGGGGGATAAACCACAAAACAAAGGGGGGAATCAGCTAACGGTGCATAATTTCCTTAAACAATATTGCCCTGGTCTTCTGTATTTCATATTAAATTCAGGAGACCAAGGCAACAATATTTAAACAGCTGCAAGTAAAGCAGCCGTATGCAAGGTGAGCAATTAAAACGCTACTTCCAGTGGCGATGCCAGGCATTTACCGAAATCAGCCAGATAAGCATCCCAGTCTGCTGCGGAGTTAAATTGTCCACTCTTTTTCCAGCCAAAACCAGCGTAGTATATTATTTGGTCTTTCTCTGGAGTAGTCAGCACATACACATGGCTTTGGTCTTTTTCCGGCACCCGGTGGTCTTTATATTCCTGCACTATAGCCGGAGCGACTACTATGCCCACACCTAGTTCAGAGTCATCCATGGGTTCCCAATAACGAAACCATCCTTGTTCTTTGTTGGCGTTTACTTCTCCCTTTTTATCGTGTAGTGTAAGGCCTACTGTGGCGTTTGGCAGCGGTTGGTCACTTTTTAAGTTTACTTCAAAACGGCTCAGGTTACTCCCCAGGTCGAGGCTAATGCGCTTGGTTTCGGTAATAGTGCGGCCATTTGCCTGCCAGGGCGCATAGGTTAGCTCGAACACCGTGCGAATGGGACCTTCGGCAATCGTTTTGTAAGAGACAAAGTTTTTAGACACGTACAGCTTTCCGTCTTCCCATACACCAATGCCACCTACTCCACGGCTCGGACCAACATGATAAGGATCATATCCTTCGCCGGTATCTTCGTGATATGCGCCCGGCCGTTCGCTGTTGTTTTGGTACCACTTGTTAATGATCGGGTAATCCACACGCTTCAGCCAGGCATCTATGCCGCTGGTTAAGGTGCCGTTTGGCTCGTTGCGCTCCACTAGCTGTTGCGCTACGGGCCCATAAGTTCGGAATGCCACCCGATCGTTCTCCCAGGTATAATCGTCGGTGCGCTCGGGTACAAAACGGGAGTAGGTGCTTATCTTACTTTCAGGGCGCTGGGCAGCTGCATTTTCTACCGCTACAATGGTAAAGGTTTTCCTGCCGTTAGGCTGCATGTCGGTCTGAAACAGAATTTCATCTATGGTTCCATCGCCGTTGTTATCCAGCGCCTGGCTTACCAGTACCACATCTGTGCCGGTGTTCTTTACCAGCAGGTTTTCTGCACCATATTTCTGCGCCAGCTTGCTCACCTTATTTAGCGGAATACTTACTGTTTCTGATTTCCGCGCCACGGCCAGCTTATTAGAAACAGTAAATTCTTGGCTGAGGAGATTTTGCTGACAGGAGCTTAAGGAAGCGGAGAAAAAGAACATGGCTCCCCAGACTGTCGCCCAACTTACTTTTTTTGAATACATGTATAGCTAATTTCTCTGTTACTTAATTTTCTGATATACCCTCACATAATCTACTTCGTATTCTCTCGGAAAATCACTTGCGGCAGGGTCTCCGCCGTTAGAACCGATGGCCAGGTTGAGCAGGATGTAGTGGGGCTGATGAAAGGGATTAAAGCCATCGGGGTTCTGGGTTTGGCTAAGGTCCACTTCATTCAGCAGCTCATCATCCAGGTAAAGCCGGATGTAATTCTCTGTCCAGTCCATTTTCCAGACATGAAACTTCTCCGGCCAGCGGGCATCTTTTTCCAGAAAATGAGAGAGCGGCACCTTTTGTTCGTCCCAGGCAGCCCGTTGTTGCGGATGTGCCCAGGCGGCATTGGCCAGAATGGTCGGCTGGTTCTGCACCCGGTAAAACTCCATTATATCGATTTCGCCGTTGGCTGGCCAGCCTTTTGCTTCGCCTAATGTCCAGATGGCGGGCCACATGCCCATGGTTGTATCTATTCTCGCTCTTACTTCTACTATGCCATACCGGAAAGCTTTTTTGTTACGGGTGTTAATGCTGGCGGAGGTGTAGTGGGCGTAGGGGGTGTTTTTCCGCCAGTCGGAACTGCTGCTGTCGTAAAACTCATTTTCTTTTTTCTCCCGCTTTCCCTCAATTACCAGCAGTCCATCGCGGATGTTTACATTCTCTGGTTGGTACCACTGCAGTTCGTTGTTGCGTACCAGGCCGTGTTCGTAAGACCATAACGAGCTATCCGGCTTCCCCTCCTGCTCAAACTCATCGTTCCAAACCAGTGTATAACCATCCAGAACATTGCCTTTAGAATCAGAAATGTATGTTCTGCTGCAGGCCATTACATATACGGTTAGCAGCAAAACAATCCAGCTATTCTTTCTTTTCAGAGCTCTACACACAAGGCTTTTAGTTTAGTTGAGAGTTGACTTTTCATTCGCTTATTCAAGCAGTTAAAATTCCTAAATCAACCATTTAGCTATTAAATCATTTAAATTATTTAAATGAAAATGGCCTTCCAGAGCTGTTTTTAACTTAAGAGCCACCATGGTCTATCATCGTATTTCCAGTGCATGGTCGGCAGGGGCACCTTGACCGTTCCAAACTTTAGCCGCTGTCCAGGGGGCAGCGGGTTTCGACCAGAAAGCATCGGTTTCGGGTAAACCAAGTGGCAGAAAGGCCGTGGCACAGAGATAGAGGCTGCCGGTAGTAATATAAAACTCTGCCAGGTCCGGTTGCTGCCCGTAGAGGCCAATATTCAGCCAGCCATCTTTGGTATAAGTGCCAGGTGCTTCCAGCGTTTTCCGGATTACAGCCGTTAAAGCGCCTCTTACCTGCTCGGGATTTAAACTCTCCGGCAGTTGCTGGCGCAGGGCCATATCAGATAGGTGATGAAAGGCCCCTGCTCTGTAGGCAATGGAGCGGCCCAATACCGGAAAAGAACCATCGGCATTTATGAGTCTTTCCTGGATTTCGGCGTAGCGTTTGGTAATTTTATCAAAGGTAGGCGCATAAGATTGGTACCGTTTGTTTTTGCTGTTTACAACTTCTAAAATAGAGGCCAGGTAAGGCTGAATAACATAGCTGTTGTAGTAATCGAGGGCGAACTGCATGCCATCAGAGTACATGCCATCGCCCACGTACCAATGCTGCGAAAACTCCCGCACCCCGTACTCTACCCGCACGGCATCGTACTCTACTCCGTATTTGCAGAAAAAAGCTTCGATCATACCCGAAAACAGAATCCAGTTAGAATAAACCGGTACGGTACCGCGCGTGGTTCTAAAGGCTGTAATTACCTGCTCCTGCACTTTTGGCTCCAGGTTGTCCCATAACCAAGCGCAGCGCACGAGGCCTAACGCCAGAAACGAGGCATCTACGAGTGGCTGCCCTCCCTCCCATTGCATATAATCTTTGGCGGCCGGGTTTACCGAATTGGCAACGGCTTTTAATGCCCACTGCCGGTACTGGTTGCGCAAAGTTACTTCATCTGCAGATCCGCCTTCCAGGTTTAGCCAGGGCCCGATGCCACTCATTATCCGTCCAAAAGCTTCGAGGTACGCCACCTTGGTACGCGAGGCTTTGTTGTCGATTCTGTCAGATAGCACCACCGGCATCGTTTCCTTCAGCTTGTCTTCTGCCAGGTTAGCCAGCACGGGTCTGGCTACTTTATCGAGGTGGTTGAGCCAGAGTTGCCGGTCGTTTGTTGCAGGTGTGTTCTTTTTCCTTTGTCCATACCCTGTGCTGCTCAGGCAGAGCAGGATAAAAAACAGCAAAAGAAACATACTTTGTTTTGGAGCGGCAGAGACTTTCCGGTTTGTCATTTTTTCTGTTCAAGAATTGGAAGAAGTTGGTTACAGATTTGCCTGCTTTGGCCTACTGGTTATTTAAGCTAACCGGTTTAATGCCGGCATGCGTGGGCGTAGCCTGCTTAATGCTGCCATCGGGATTAAACTCCATTTTATCGATGCAAACCTCGCGGTTATAGCCTGCTGATTCTCCCATGGTAATGCCTTTGGGGTAGTTGAACCGGTGGTATACAATATACCACTCGTCTTTGCCTGGTATTTGTATAACGGAGTGGTGGCCGGTGCCATAGATACCTGCTTCTTTGTCTTTTACAATCACCAGGTTGTTCTGCGGCAGCGTAATTTTACCAAGAGGAGAAGTGGCTGTTCCGTAGCGCACCTGGTAATTTTCGTCGCGGGTATCGTTCTCCGACCACATAAAGTAGTACTTGCCATTTCGGAAGAATACGTGTGTGCCCTCGTTGTACGATTTAACTGGGGTCATCACTTTGGTGGTGCCTGGCTTAAGCGATACCATATCGTCGTTTAGCTCGGCTCCAGCCATGTATCCATTGCCCCAGTACAGATAGCTTTTGCCTGTTTTAGGATCAGTGAACACATCCGGGTCTATTTGCTGGCCGCGCGTAACACCCTCCGGAAATTTATCGAGCAGAGGTTTGCCGGAGTCTACAAACGGGCCTGTCGGGTGGTCGGCTACTGCCACTCCTATTTTCTGAGCTGCCGTGAAATAGTAGAAGTACTTATAGGCACCGTTTACTTTTTTCTCGATAATGCAGGGCGCCCAGGCATTTCTGTCGGCCCAGCTCACATCTTTTGGCAAATCCAGTATAACGCCTTCGTCTTTCCAATCGACCAAGTTATCGGAAGAGAAGGTTTTAAAATAATTGCCGGACCAGCCTGTAAAGCCATCGCTGGTGGGGTAGATGTAGAATTTTCCGGTTTTTTCAGCATAAATAATGTCCGGGTCGGCGTAGTAGCCATCCAGCACCGCGTTATTAGCTTGCTTTGCAGTTACGGTGTATGTCTGCGGCTCTCTCCCTTTCAGCTGCACGGTATAGGTTACAGGTCCGGCCGCAAAATTCTGCGCACCTTTAGGAGAAATGCTCACACCAGGCAAGGCGGTAAATTCCGGATCAAAAGCAGCTAGATTAGTACCTGATTTTACAGGCAGATTCAGGGCTTTGGCGGCCGAATCGTAGGCAACGTTTATTTTTTTAATGCCTTTTGCCTGCGGCATCTGCAGGGCATCGTCTGCGGAACCCCATTTCTGCACTAAAGCTTCTGCTTCTGCGGCTGTAATAGGCAACACAGTGCCATGGCGCGGATGAAAGTTCATGGAGATGGCCTGATCTATTACCTCAAAATTTTCCAGGTCCTGCGTTTTGGTGAACTGGTATTTTCCTTTGGTATACACATCGTACATCAGAATGTAGCCTTCGCCGTTGTTGAGCTTAAACACACCCGAACCTTCTACCGGGTCTTTGGTTTGCTGCACAAATTTATCTCGGAGTACATAGCCTTCTGTCAGTTTATCGGAAACGGCGACTTTGAGGCCCGAACCAGCATCTTCGGTTTTGAAGAACAGGTGGTAAAGTCCGTCTTTAAAAATAATGTCGCCGTCTATGCTGGCACCACCAGCCGGATTATAGAAAAGCTGCTTCGGCTCTGTCTCCAGATCAGTAAAATCGGCGTTGGCATAGGCGTAGTAAATGATGTCCGCAGCATCGCCATGCTTCATAGACCAGTAAAGCATGTACTTGCCTACCGCCGGATCATAAATGGTTTGCGGTGCCCACACCCGCAGCAGGTCTTCGTTACCCGGAAATCTTTCCTGGATGTTCACGATACTGGAGGTCCAGTTGAGGAGGTCGGTTGACTTGAGCAGTACCATAGCCCTGTTGGAGGTCCAGCCGTTAGCCGATACCATGTCGGTTACGACCATGTAAAATGTTTTTCCGTCGGCTCCACGCAATATATGCGGGTCGCGCACGCCACCAGTCGAGCTGATGTCGGCAGAGTTGATAACGGGTTTGTTGTCGTTTAGGGCCCGGTAGTTATAGCCATCGGTGCTGATGGCAAACCGAATGGCTTCTTCGCTCTTATTATTGCCGGTAAAATACGTAAAGAGGTAGGCACTGTAATTCTGCTTAGCTGCTTCTGACACAGTGCTCTCAGCTTTTTGAGTAGTGGCTGTACCAACACGCTGCGAACAGGCGGCTAGCACAACACAAAGTGCCGCAGAAGCGAATAAGTTTACTTTTTTCATGTAAATAGTTTGCATTAGTTGTGTTAACGTCTCTAAATTCCTGAGGTAGCCTAAGGCCTTAACATCGCCAGAACCCTCCGGAAGGGCATTTTTATTTGAATAATTACGCTTAACCCTTTGCCACTTAAGCATGCTATGGCTAAGGCGCCTTCTCCCATACCATAGAAGCCTAATTTGCAGCATCAAGGTAAACTTTACAGGATTATGCCAGACAGTTTCTTCAGCTATTCTGAACTTGCCGAAAGAACTATTAAGCACCAGCAAGGCAAGCTTTAAATGACTGATTTGTATGCTTTAGGCCTCACGACGGTGCCCTAATGCACCAGCATCGTTTTTGTGGTGGTGCCTTTGTTCGTCTTTAACTCCAAGGAGTAAGCTGCTTTTTTCAGTTCTTCCACCTTCAGCACTTTTTCGCCCGTGAACTTGCCTTTCGCCTTGGCTACCTGCTTTCCGGCTTCGTCTTTTATTACCACACTTTTGCTAGTGAGGCCGGCAGGCAGTTGCACCCTTACCTCGCCATTGGCAACATTCGGATACACCGCAATGCTTTGGGCTAGTTCGCTTTCGTTTGCGCTTGCCTGCTCCTTTTCTACCAGACGATGCATTTCGGAAGTGGCCAGTAAAAAGGCGCCAACTCCAAAGTTTGCCGTTGAGTTGGCATCTACTACCTGCCCCGGAATAGCTCTCTCGCCGATGGGCTGCACGTAGCCAACTCTGCCATTGTCTTGCAGCGCTACTTGTGTAAGGAACTGGTAGCCTTTTAGGGCCGCTGGCAGGTATTCTTCTCTGCTCAAAAACCCGTTGTTGATGCCCCACAGCAAGCCATAGGTAAAGAAAGAGGTGCCGCTAGACTCAGGGCCGGGCGCGTGCTGCGGGTCGAGCATGCTGCGGGTCCAGTAGCCTTCGGGCTGCTGCGAATTTTTAATGGCCTGCGCCATGCCTTTGTATTTTTCGATGTACTCGTGGCGGTGCGGATCATCTGTTGGCAGGTCCTGCAGCACTTTGGCAAGGCCAGCAAATACCCACCCNTAGCCTTCGGGCTGCTGCGAATTTTTAATGGCCTGCGCCATGCCTTTGTATTTTTCGATGTACTCGTGGCGGTGCGGATCATCTGTTGGCAGGTCCTGCAGCACTTTGGCAAGGCCAGCAAATACCCACCCGTCGCCGCGTGCCCAGAAGTCTTTTTTACCGTTTGCGCTTTTGTGCTTTGGGTACACGTATTTAGCATCGCGGTAATAGAGCTTTTCTTCTTCATCATACATAATGGAGTTGGCATAGCTCAGGTACTCGTGCAGTTTCTCGAGGTACTGCTTGTTACCGGTAACTCGGTAGAGTTTTGTCATCACGGGCATTACCATGTAAAGCCCATCAGCCCACCACCAATAGTCGTTGTTGGGGGTGCTCATCTGGTATTCCATTACCTCGCGGGCGCGGGCAATCTTTTTCGGATCTTTTACCTCGTCCAGGTTATACAAGTCGATGTAAGTCTGGAAGGCAATCTGGTAATCGCCAAACAGCACATATTCATCCGATTCCCCGTACGAATACTTCCAGTTTGCTTTATCGTCTGATTTGGCACCTTTCCATTGATTGTGTTCTGCCCAAGCTTCGGAATAGTTCTTATAATCTTCTATGCCAGTTACTTTATAAGCTTCCATGTTGCCGGTGTGGTAGGCGGCATTGTCCCAGAAGGAACGGCCGTGGTTCGGGTTCTCTGACTGCCAGTAATGGTTGGCTTTTTTAATAACGGCCTCCACTTCTGCTGTTGAACCAGGAATGGAAGGTGCTGACTGAGCAGTGGCAGCATTTGCAAAAACTCCGCACCACATCACGAAGGTGGCAAAACAGGAAATCAGATTTTTCTTCATGTTCATTTTATTGCTATGCAGGTTTATCGTCATTTTTCACCTCCGGATGGTTTTCTTAATAACTTCCGGCAGAGAGGCACTCCATATTACCCTATGTCTCCAAGGCTGCAAAAAGCCTCTGGAAGGCGATTTTCATTTGAATAATCAGAGTTAATGTGCTATTGGTTTAATGGCTCAATAATTAATTTAGAAATTTCAGTTGCATGAGAAGAGATTAATAGATTAACTCATAACCAAAGAAAGTCTTTTATCTAAACTTTAGTATCTAAGTTTTAGCATCTAGAAAGCAGGTTTCCATTCTACCACCTGAATAGGCTGGGGTGGCACATCGGCGCGGCCTTCGCCATCGACCTGCTCCACTTTTTGCACAAACAGATTCAGCACGCCTTTATCTTTCCACAACTCGGTGTCGTAGGTAGGCTCCCAAGACCCCAGCGACTCCTGCGTAAGGTCCATTATGGTCCATTTGGCATCGGCTAGTTTCCCTATCACCACAGCCGAAGCTTTGTTGCCACGCTCCTCATCGCGGAAAAGCATGAGCACGGCAGTTTTGTCGCCGGCATTTTTCACCAGCACCTGCGGCCTTGCAATTGGAATGCGTTTGGTGCCAACGCCACTAAGGCTGAAAGGTGTTTTCCGGAAATCGAGCGGCAAGGATTGCCAAGCGGTGCCGTTGTGGTACACCAGGTGGTACTGCGGAATATCAGAGTCTGCTTCGCGCCAGTAAGTGGCTATAAACGGGTTGCCGTTTTCGTCGGCTCCCATAGATGTCTGGTTTATAAGCTCGCTGTTCTGTGGTATGGCCCTGACTCTTTCACCTGTCGCTTCTATGATTGGAATGGCGTATTTTTCACCGGTAGATTTTTCCCAAGTTTTGCCCCCATCCGTAGAGCGGGCATAGCTCAGGTCATGGTTACTGGCTATATCAGGGCTTTCGCGCCACACCCACGACACATGGATGGTGCCTTGCCTGTCGATATAAGCCTGCCAGTAGGCATTGCGCTTGCCTTCGCCACTGATCAGGTTAGCGTGTAGTTGGGTCCATTGCTGCGTTTTAGTGTCGTAGGCGTTAATGACCATGTTCCCGCGCCCGGAACCGCCATCGCGGTAAAAGAACATTAGGTTGCCGTTTTGCAGCCGGTAGAACTCGGGGTAAGACACAGTGCCTTCGCTTTGGCCTGTCATGGGCATTTTGCTTGTCATTTGCAGGGAGCCGGGGCTCACGCTGCGGGCATAGTTCAGTTTGTTGTTGTGGTGGTCCCAGGAGAGGTGCAGATAACCATCGCCATCTACCATTATGCTGATAGAGTTGTGTGCATCGGCTGCATTTCCTGTAAAGTCAGTTTTTTGTATATCCCACTGCTGTGCGCCGCTTTTTCGTTTGGCCAGCACCACATGGCGGTCGGCATCATACCAAGCAGTGTACTGGGAGCCTTGGTGCGTCACAAGCGAATTTTTTCGGAACACCACGGCATTAACAGAGTTGTTTGCCCAGCCATCGGCTACCTCTGTAGTAGTGGGGGCAGCAGCCTGTGAGCCGTCGCCGGAACGGAACGATTGACAGGATGCCATGCCTAAAAGCAAGGCTCCTATAGCAGCACTTAATAAGTGTAAGCTCTTTTTTTTATTTCTCATGAAGATGCTCGTGTACTACAGCAGTTTGCATACTGGTTGCTGGCTCGTTTTAATTGCACTTACAACCTAACGTTTGTTCTGATAAATTACTAATCTTTCTTCAACTCTACGCCCTTCTATGCTTAAATATCCTCCGGAAGGCTTTTTTTATCATAAACATTCACTCCGTTGCTGACCAAGAAGTCAACAACGGAGTGAATTTAGCAGCCATTACTCTTACTTCTGGGACAGTTTGGAAGTGGCTTTGGTTATTGGTTTAAGAACGTAGCTGTAGCTGTATTGCTTGTCGAGGAGCCTGTAAGGATCGTGCGGCAAACGACCCCAGCTATCATCGCCACCCAGACCACGTTGCTTCAGGTCTATGTGCAAGCTAACGTTATCGTGCTTTTTCAGATCCACAGGGTGCCTGTTCTGCTTTTTAGTACCTGGGTCTATCTCTTCGGCTGTGTAGTTAATGGCCGTGAAGTTGAGTGGTTGCAAGCCTTCAACGGAAATACCGCTTCCGGAACCGTTGGTAAGCTCTACCCAACGCACATCGGTTTTATTGCCACTCTCCTGCGGCCTGATGTACAGCTCATGAAACTGGTTCTCCACCTTGTCGCTGTAAAGCCCTACAAGCGATGCAGAATTACGATCGGAGTAGTTCTCCCAAGGGCCGCGGCCATAATACTGTAGGTTATCATACTCTTTTGGCAACTCCAGGCGCATACCGAACCGTGGCAGTTCCGGCATGTCTTTCCCGGTCATATCAATAGCAGCAGTTACCTGCACGGCTCCATCGTTCCGGATCAGGTAATCTATGGTGTACGGTATTTTCTGGTCTGTTAGTTCATACGTTACTTTTATAGGTTGCCCTTGCGCCTGCTTCTTGCCTGCCTGCACGTTTACCAGCTTCATGTTTTTGTGAGCCTCGCGCCATACGCTGAGCTTTTCAGGCATATGATTGCCAAAGTCGTTATCAGTAGGGGCACGCCAGAAATAAGGCTCCGGAAATTTGACAATAGCTTTCTGGCCGTTTTGCCCGAAAGAAACTAACTGACCTGTTTTCAAGTCGAACTCTCCGGCTACCTCTCCTGCTGTAAAGCTTAGGGTGTTGCCTTTGGTTTTGATTTTAAGTTTACCAGCTGCATCGCCTGCTTTAGTAAAATAGGCGTTGTTGCTGAGGCTAAACTGGTGGCGCGCTACTTCGTGGCCTGCCGGCACAAACGCACTCTTTGACTTTGTGTAAGCAAACACGTTCAGGAAATACTCTTCGCCGTTTTGCGCGCTAAGAGCTGGCAACGGCAGTGTTACCTCCTTCTGTTGCTGCTGAGCAAGTTCTACAGCAAAATCGCCCTCTTTCTGTAAAGCGCCATTCTTGATCAGTTGCCACTTAAAGCTGTACTGGTTGAGGTTGGTAAAGCCGAACTGATTCTCTACAGTAATTACACCTTTCAGCGGATCTTTTGAACTGATCTGGATATTGGAGTATACTTTTTTAACCTCATGCAACCCAGGGTGCGGCGTGCGGTTTGCCGACACTACCCCATTGGCATTAAAGTTCTCGTCGTGGTACAATTTATCGCCACCGAGGTCGCCTCCGTATGCCCAGAAAACATTGCCGTTTTTGTCTTTGGTTTTCAGCCCCTGGTCTACCCAATCCCAGATAAAGCCACCTTGCATGTGCTTGCTGCTGTTAATGATGTCCCAGTACTCCTGAAAGTTGCCTACGCTGTTGCCCATGGCGTGTGCATATTCGCACATAATATACGGGCGATATTTGTCTGTTGCTTTGGCATACTTTATCATGCTGTCGATACCCGGATACATGGGGCCAACTATGTCGGTATTTTCGTTCTCCCCTGCCTGCTCAAACATAACCAGGCGAGAGTTGTCGCGGTTTTTAATCCACTTATAGGCATCGTAAAAAACAGGGCCGTTGCCACACTCATTGCCCATGCTCCACATAATAATAGAAGCGTGGTTCTTGTCGCGCTCCAGCATACGCACGATACGGTCTGTGTGCGCAGGAGCCCACTCCGGCAGGTACGCAGGGTGTTTGCTTTTGTCGAATTTACCTTGCCACTCAGCACCCATGCCGTGTGTTTCTATGTTCGCCTCGTCTACTAAATACAGGCCATACTCATCACATAGCTTGTACCAGAGCGGGTCGTTAGGGTAATGGCTGGTGCGCACAGCGTTGATGTTGTTCAGCTTCATGAGTTCAATGTCTTTCAACATAGAAGCCCTGTTAGGAACGTGCCCGGTTACATCGTCGTGCTCGTGGCGGTTTACCCCCTTCATCAGCACAGGCACTCCGTTTACCAGCATCTGGGCGTTCTTCAGCTCCACTTTTCTAAAACCAACTTTATGGCCGGTTACTCCTACGGTTTTGCCAGTAGCATCTTTTAAAGTAATTATACAGTCGTAGAGGTTAGGGTGCTCCGCGCTCCAGGGCAGCACATTATCTAAGGTGCCGTTAAAATCCAGTTTCAGGTTAGCGTTGCCTTTGGCGGTAAGACTTTTCTCCTGCGAAAACACTTTGGCGTTGTTTTTATCAAAGAGTTCTACACTTACCGTGGCTTTGTCGGACGCCTTGCCTTCGAACTTGCGCAGTTCAACTTTTGTGCTGAACACACCGTTCTTGTAGCTGTTGTCGAGGTCGGCTTTTATAAAATAATCCCAGAGGGTAAGTTTCGGCAGCGCCTGCAAGTATACATCACGCTCTATACCACTCAAACGCCAGAAATCCTGGTCTTCGAGGTAGCTGCC
Source organism: Pontibacter sp. 13R65 (assembly GCF_047525655.1). Lineage (NCBI taxonomy): Bacteria > Pseudomonadati > Bacteroidota > Cytophagia > Cytophagales > Hymenobacteraceae > Pontibacter > Pontibacter sp. 13R65. Next base: position 28,891 of record NZ_JBLIQL010000031.1, on the reverse strand, counting down.
ATCGTGCCAGCGAATTACCTGCACGGCCAGTTGGTTTTCGCCTGGCTTCAGGAACTTAGTGACATTAAATTCGGCAGGTGTTTTAGCAGCCTTTGTCATGCCAACTTCCTTGCCATTCACATATACCAGGGCATATCCTGAAATAGAACCAAAATTCAGCATGATTTCCTGACCGTTCCAGGCAGCAGGCACCGTAAAACTGCGGCGGTAAGTGCCCACCGGGTTATAGGTCTGATCTATGTAAGGTGGCTTAGCCGGGAAAGGGTATTTAACGTTGGTGTAAATTGGAATGTCGTGTCCTTCAATTTCCCAGTTTGCCGGTACCTTAATGGTCGTCCATTTGCTGTCGTCGAAACCGGGCTTGAAGAAATCTTTAGGCCGCTCCGCCACCGTTTTCACGATAGAAAATTTCCAGTTCCCGTTCAGCGACTGGTGAAGTGGCGACTGGCTGAAATCATTTTTGCGGGCGTCTTCGGCATTGCTGTATAGCATAAAATGCACATGCGGTTTTTCTTTGTTCCGCTCATATACCCTGGGGTTTTCCCACTCGTTGCCAGACTGCTGTGCTGCCAGCACCTGCGAAAAGAAGAGGCAGCATAGGAAGAATAAATTACGTTTGACCATAAAACGCTACTATTATAAGTGTTGATGTAAAACTAAATTAATTAAAGACCTTCAGAGCCAAATACCTTCTTGCCTGAAAATGGCTCCGGAAGGACAATTTCATTAGAATAATTACTGCCTTGCTTCTAAAGCACCGAAATGGCAAATATGCTACAGTATGGTTTTGTTTTATTTTGCAGTGTTGACTACGCTTGTTTTTCTTCTTACTCCAGAGGCGTTAACGAACCTGCTCACAAAACTTACATTCGTTATTAGTGCATACTTTCCCCGGGAATAAACTTTTGTCAAAATTCAGCTAATTCTGCTAATTCGTAGGGGGGAGAAACCTTTGTTTATGGGGGGCAATTTAACATTTATGGCCTTTTACTGGCCTTTTTGCCTCAAACTTCCTGCTTTTAGAGTTTTCAGAAAACTCTTGCTTTGTACTTAACAATATAGGTGGATAAGCTTGCCTGCTATCAAATTTCAGAGCCTGTTTTAGCCAAACGATGCATTGATCTGGGTTTATTCAGCAGCAAATTTTGTTTTACAAAAACCATTTTACAAGTTGCAGCAATTAGATAAATGCTCTACCTGGAATACAAAAAAGCCAGTCGGTAAGTAACGTCGACTTCCTATTTTATAAAGAGAAAATGTTGTTTTTTGGTGGAGAACTCACTCCCTGGCTCCAGCTATACTACATTGCATTTGCCTCATCTTTCAGCACCTGCTCGTTCAGGGTATAATTTTTATGAAAAGGCTTCCTGTATTTTTTTATGTACTCAGACGGGTTCATGCCAAAGAGCTTGTAAAACTGCTCCCGAAAATATTTAATGTCGTTGAACCCCGCCTGAAACGCCGCTTCGTTTACTTTACAATCTGTGTCTATCAGCACCTTTGCCACCTTGCGCAGGCGAATAAACCGGATAAAATCGTTCACAGACCGGCCTGAAATATCTTTGACCCGCTTATAGAGGTTAGAGTGGCTCATGCCCATTTCCCGGGCAAACATTTTCACGTTAAAATCCGAATTATCTATGTGCCTCTCAATAGTCTCCACACAGGCATCGAAAAACTCGCTGTACTCTGACGATATTTTATGCCTGGTCGGTTTAAGAGTTACTTTGTTGTAGAAGAAACGCTGCAGGTTGTCGCGGCTTTTGAGCACGCTCTCCACACGGGCTATAAGCAAGCTTTTTTCAAAAGGCTTGGTTATGTAATCTACCGCTCCACCTTCTATTCCTTTCAGCCTGAAATCTGACGAGGAACTGGCCGTGAGCAGAATGATGGGAATATGATTCAGTGAAGCATTGTCCTTGATCTTCCTACACAGTTCCAGACCATCCATCACCTCCATCATAATATCGCTAATGATGATATCAGGGAGGTACTCCTGCGCCAGCGCTAATCCTGCTTCTCCGTTTTCAGCTTCATACACGGTAAAAGCAGAACTGAAGATCTGTCGGATATACTGCCTTATTTCAGTGTTATCTTCTATAAGCAACATAGAATGTTTTCCAGAAATCAGGTTTTCCAGTGCTGGTTCCTGCCGGACCTCCTCTACAAGCACCTGCTCCTCTTCGGGCTGCGCCGCTACCTTCAGTTCTTCCAGTAAAGCGGAGCTGGCAGAGGGCTCTGCTCCCACAACGTCGGCAGGCACCTGATCGGGCACAGTGGGAAGCCATACACAGAATTTTGTTCCTTTGCCTGGTTCGCTTGAATAAGTTATTTCGCCCTGGTGGCTCTCTACAAACTTTTTAACCAGATACAAGCCTATACCAAAGCCACCTGTTGTTGCCTTGCCGGTACCGTATACCTGATGAAACTTGCTGAACAACTTCTCACCTGTTTCGGGCGGAATGCCACAACCGCTATCTTGCACGGTTATTTCAACCTTCTTGCCCAGCTCCACGAGCCGCAGCTCAATTTCGCCGCCAGCAGGCGTAAACTTAAAGGCATTAGATACCAGGTTAAACAGCAGAATTTCTATTTTTTCGCGATCGCCAAAGATTTCAACAGCCTTATTTTCGCAACTAAAGCTGTACTTTATGTTTTTGGTTTTAGCCTGGTGTATAAAACTTAAATACACTTCCTCACAAACAGTGTACATCGACAACCTGGCAACATGAAGGCAGTTTTCTTCGCTGTCGGCTTTCCGGAAAAGCAACAGCTGGTCTACCAGCCCCAGCAAGCGGCGAGCATTCCGGTATACCACGGCCAGGTCCTGATACCCGATATGGTCGCGCTTATTATCAGCCAGTTCTTTTAACGGGCTTATAATAAGCGTTAGAGGCGTGCGGAACTCATGCGATACATTGGTAAAAAAAGACAGTTTCTTTTCGTTCAGTTCTGTCTCCTTTTCGGCTTTAATGCGGGCAATGTCGAGTTCGTATTTTAATTGCGTTTGCTTTGCCTTGTACCTGCTGTATGCATACAAGAATCCGGCAACAACAGAAGCATAGAGCGTGTACGCCCACCAGCTTCTGTACCAGGGCGGCAGCACCGTAAGGGTAATAACACGCTCCTTCTCGTTCCAGACACCTTCTGCGTTGCTGGCTTTTATTCTTAACGTATAATTGCCTTCTCGCAGATTGGAGTAATTTGCTGTGTGCAGGTTATCTATATAATTCCAGGTTTTGTCCCAACCTTCCAGCATGTAGGCATACGAAATTTTATCTGGTGCCCTGAACTCAAGTGCCACAAAATCAACAGAGATATAGGCCTTATCGTAGGGCAGCTGAATGTGCTCCATGTAATACAGGCTGGTTCCTTTTAGTTCAGCATCTTGGGTAGCAGAAATGGGTTGGTTAAGTACCCTGATGCTGGTGGTAACAAGATTAGGGAAGGTGTGATGTGATTTAATGCTATCCGGATGAAAGATATTAAACCCTTTGATGCCGCCTAACAGCAGCTCCCCGGTGCTTAGGTGGAGCGATGCATTGTAGTTAAACTGGTTGCTTTGCAGTCCATCCGATTCATAAAAGTTCTTATACTTCTTTGTGTTCGGGTTATACCATGTTACGCCATGGTAAGTACTGATCCAGAAATTGCCGTTTTTGTCTTCTTCCAGGTTCAGCACGGTGTTATTGGCCAAGCCCTGTGACTCATCAAAGCCCAAAAAGTGCTTGTTCACCCGATCGAACTGCAGCAATCCGCGACCTTGTGTGCCTATCCAGAAGCCACCGTTTCGGTCTTCCAAGATGTCGCGCACAGGGTAGTGTATGCTATAAGCTTTATGAGCTTTTCTGGCTTTATCGACTTTAATAAGCTGGTTATAAGTGCCTAACCAGAGCGTGCCTTCGCGATCTTCGGCAATGGTAAGCACATCTGTTAAGGTTTTATCATAAACTTCGAACCGGTCTGATGCCGGGTTATAGCGATATAAGGCTCCATTCTGCAAGGTGCCTGCCCACAGCGTATGCTGGCTATCCTGAAAGAGCTTCCAGACCAAATTATCGTTTCCGCAGGTGTAGCGCCTAAATGTTCTGGTAGCACGGTTGTATTTATTTATACCACCTCCATAAGTCGAAGCCCATATATTGTTTTCATGATCGAGGAGAATAGACGTAATGTTATTGGCACTCAACGAAGCAGGGTCGTTTGCCTGGTGCACAAAGTTGCGGAAGGTGTTCTTGTCTCTGTCCCATACAGAAATTCCTCCGCCATCAGTGCCTATCCAGATGGTACCATCTTTTTCTTCGGCAAACGAGAAAACAAAGTCGTGCACCAGGCTATTGGCATTGTAGAAGCTATGCGCAATGGTCCGGAATTTGTTTTTTTGCTTATCCAGGATGTTTATGCCGCCTCTGAGTGTTCCAATCCAAAACATTCCTTCTCCATCTCTGTAAAGCGAGGAAACAGCATTGCTTGTCAGTACTTTTTTCTGAGGATCAGCCTGCATATAGGTTACCTGGTCGGTGGGGAGGTGCAGCATATTAATACCGCCGCCATCGGTGGCAATCCATAACCTTTCCGGGCTTTCGAAATTCAGGTCCAGCACGCGCTTCGCCGATAGCCGACCTGGGGCTTGCCCATAAAACTGATAGCTGTGGGAGGTGGTATTATACTTATACAATCCGTTGTTCGTTCCCAGCCAGAGCTGCCGCTCTGCATCTATCTTTATAATGTTGGCATTTTTAATCTTGTCAGTTAACAAGGTTAATTGCCTGCTTTCTGCGTTAAAGGAACACAGCCCTTGCCCCTCTACCATCACCCAGGTATTGCCCTGTTCATCGGATGCTATGGCAGAGGTTGTGGTTGGGAATTTTAAGCCTGACGGTGTCTTTAGCGGAACCTGCCTAAACACATCAGTCTGCCGATCGTAAAGCAACAAGCCTAATCCTATGGAAGACAAAAGCACTGTACCCTGCTTGCTGCTGTTAATGTCTAGTATATCGGAGGTTATTTTCTTTTTTAGCTGCTCCTGGCGTGGCAGGTAGTAGGCAGACTTAAAGGTAGAGCTAAAATTATCGAAGGTGCAGGCCCCTCTCCTTGTACCTACCCAAAAGATGCCCTCACTATCTTCGGCTATTCTGCTTACCTGGTTATGCACAATGGAGGTAGAGTCGTTTAACTGCTTACGGAACACCTTAAAACCATAACCATCGTATTGGTTCAGGCCATCGTCTGTGCCCATCCAGATAAAACCATACTTATCTTTGTAAATGGTATTAACCCAGTTGTTCGATAAGCCATGCTCTATACCTACGTATTGCATGGCCTGTGAAAAACCTTTTGAAACAAATACCAGGAGAAAGAACAATAATAAAAAATGTACTCGCATGAAAACAAAAAAATGAAAAAGCAGCGACTATCTCATAACACACAAGCAGATACCCTGCATCTAAACGCACTAACGATCGTTTTCAAATATACTTGAAATTTTCCAGCAAGCAGGTACAAACTCCTGTAAACATGGCTACAGGCTACTTAACAAAGAGCATCAACAGTTTAGGTTTTCACTTTCTGCTCTATTAGTAAAAGCTTAATTAACAGGTTCAGCAGTTAAATCAGGAATCCAGAGCCTTCGTTAAGTAGAATTTCCCTCCGGAAGGGCATTTTCATTAGAATAATTCAACTGTTTAGCTTTTAACTTCTCCTACCTACCCCCTCTTCTGCTGAGCATTTATGATTGAGCAGTAAAGACTTAGCAGAAGAAGCTGATGCACCAAGGTTTGGCTGCCGGGGTGCAGCTGCTTAGCGCTTGCGTGTCAGGTAATCTTTGGCGCGGTTATCGGTGAGCAGTTCCCAAATGGAGGCTACCGTCCAGCCTGGTGCGAAGTGCAGGTTGTAGAAACCTTTGCCGAAATGGCCGTAGTCCCACTGCGTGTGCTGCACCACCTCTGGGTAGTAGCCCTCTTTGGCAATATCCGCCATATGCCCCGGGTAAGGCAGCAACTGCTCCCGCATGGAGGAACGAATAACATCGGCAAAAGCAGCAAAGCGCTTTTCTCCGGTTTCCTGCGCCAGCCATTTCAGTACTTCATCGAACTCAAAAATAAACACATCGATGTGGTTGTTCTCTACCGACACGTTGCCCCAGCCCCGGCTTTTGAGCCCGACATCGCCGAGCATCTGGCCGGGCGCAAAAGGGACATCCCAGGTATAGTACCAGGAGAGGGTAAAATAAGCCACCTGCTGCGCCAGCTTTTTGTACCGCTCCTGCTCTTTACCTTTTGTTACCATGGCCATATAATACAGAGCCGTGGCAGCATAAAGCGAGGCCTCTTTGTCTTCGCAGTCGGCATCCAGGGTGGAGGAGAAATAGTCTGATTTGGAGATGATTTCCTTTTCCTGGTAATCGATTACTTTGCGCGCTGAGTTTAGGTATTTGGTATCGCCGAAGTATTTATAGGCCATCACGAGTGGCAATACAGCAGAGGGAGAGCTGCCGCCGGTGGGGTCTACGAGTTGCAGGTCGCCTTTGAACTTGCGTGGGTAGTGTCCGTCTTTTTGTTGCAGCTTCAGGATGTTGGCCAAGAGCCGTTTTATGTTCTTCTCCCATTGCGGGTGCTTCCGGCCATTTCGTTTTTCATAGTCGAGGTAAAGCAGGGCCGCATATATTCCTTCTGACTGCCTACGGATGGAATAAGTTGTTTCTTCGGTGTTGTTCTCCATATCCACCACTTCCCTGAAAAAGCCGGTTTCGGAGAAGCCGTGCTGCTCATAGCTGTCCATCACGTTCAGGGCTAACTGGCGAAGTTCAGCATCCTTATGCTGCTCTGCAAACTCCAGCGCATTAAAGGCATTTAGCAACACCCGTCCGATAAACCCGACTTCCAGAATCTTCAGCTTTTCGCAAAGGTGTGTCTGCAGGTGAATGCCGGAAAAGCCTTTCAGGTTGCCCGCCTCTACATAAGATTGAGTGTAAAATTTGGTCAGAATGCGTTTTATTTCTTCGTCTGTCAGCTTGTTGTCTGTAACGGGTTTGGGCTGATACATATCGTAGGAGCGGGTCCAGATCTGCTTCATGTAGTCGGCATAATCGGCGGCGGCAAACTTCATGAGCTGGTAGTTCAGCGTTACTTTTTCGCCACGCTTCAGGTGCAGAAACGATGTTACCGGATCGCCAAGGGTGAGTTTGCGGTAGTAGCTGTGGGGAGCCTCCTGGTACGGGTACGCAAACGAAAGGTAGGCTCCTCCGTTTTCTTCGCCAAAACCAACAGCTCCCAGGTCGGAATGCCCACTCAGCACTACTTCGCCATGACTGATAGGTGCCAGCGCTTCCCGCTCCAGTTTATCCACACGGGCCAGTGAGTAACTCTGCTTTTGCTCCTGATCATAGATTCCAACTAAAGGAGAGCTGAGTCTGTCTTCGCGCACGATCCAGTTTTTGCTGACTCTGGCCGATGGGGCTTTGTCGGGGGATCTGAGGTTTTTGCGGTACCAGAAGCCTGGTAGGTACAGATGGGAAGTATCATAGTTGATGCCGGGAGTCTTAAACTTACCCTGCAGACTGAAGTAGGAGTCTTGCAGTGCTTCTACAGTGATGGTTAAAGCCACATGATCTGCTTCCTGTTTTATGTTCTGGCTTACGCTCACGGTCAGCTTATTTCCGGCCTGCAGTTGCTCCTGCCCTTTCACCGGTTTCAGGTCGTATGCCTGCGCCGGATTGCCGGGTTGCTTCAGCAGCAGCTTATAGGTTAGGTTATCGGTGAACTCTTGCTCCAGGCTTTGTGCCAGTAAGTTTGTTGCTGAAATACTAAGCAAGAAGAGCACCAGCCCAACTTTTCTGTACTTAACCTGCCGCACGGCGGTAATTAGCATTTCTTCTAAGATCTGTGTGTTCATCATACATGATTATGGCTACTGAAGTAGGATGTTGTACGTGTTTAGAGTCAGTTTGTCAGCTTAAGCATACTGCTTTTATCAGCCAAATTCTTTTAATAAAAATGGCCTTCCGGAGGCTTTTTCAGCTGCCATCAGCCCAGGGTTAAGATACTAAACTTTTTGTTGATATACTGCTTTCAGGTGTCATAGATAGCACTGGCTTATTATGTGGCCTTATATCATTTCCGGAGGCGAAACAAAAGGCCTTGACATTGAATCTCAACATCAAGGCCTCATCCTATAAGTGCTTGAATTGCCTCCGGAAGGCCATTTTCACTAAAGTAATTGTCTAGAGTAAAACATAGTTATCTTATACCAAAGCATTATAGTTACCTCTATACCGGCTCCTTAAAAGGCCTCTTCTATAAGCTCTTTGTTTATAAAGGCGCCCGCTTTAGTACCTTCTGCTACGGCATTGGCAACCGATCTGAACATGGTGGCGTTGTCGCCTGCCGCAAAAACTCCAGGAACGGTAGTTCTGCCAAAGCCATCCACGAGCAGGAGTCCTTGCTCTGTTAGCTCGCAGCCCATTTGTTGCGGAATGTTGCAATGCTGGGCAAAGGCAGGTCTTGCAAAAACAGCTGCTACTTCTTTTCTTGTACCATCGTGAAACACTACCTGCTGCAGTTGTCCGTTTTCTTGATCAAAGGAGCCTATTTCCTTCTCAATAACCTCTATCTGGTAAGAAGCGAGCTTTTGCCTTTGCTCCTGTGTTAAGGTAGCCGGCCCATTGGTAAAGAGCGTAAGCTGTTTCGACCAGTTACTGATTAACCGGCAAAACTCGAAGCCCATGTCGCCGTTACCAATCAAGCCGATTGGCTGGTTTCTTACTTCGTAGCCGTGGCAGTAAGGGCAATGCAGAACAGAAATACCCCAGCATGCAGCAAAGCCTTCTATGGGTGGCATCTGATCTGTTAACCCAGTGGCAAAAAGCAGCTTTTTTGCCTGAAAAAGATCTCCCGCCTGTGTTGTAATCTCAAAGCCATGTTCTGTTTCCGCTCCCTTTGCAGCAAGCCCATCGTAGAACTGAATAGTATCATACTGTAGCACCTGTGCTTTTGCCTTTTCGGCTATTCGTTGGGGTGTTTCCCCATCCTGCGTTAAGAAATTATGAGAGTGAGGTGTCTGCCTGTTGCAGGGCTTTCCACCATCTATCACCAGCACTCTCCTGAGCGATCGCCCCAATGCCATGGCAGCGGCTAGTCCTGCATAACTTCCGCCAATAATAATTACCTCGTAGTTGTTATGGTCTTTCATTTGATTTTGTTTTATGATGGTTACATGAAAAATACTGCAGAGCTTTTCTGTTATGCTGCACTAGTGCCAGTTACAGCAGTAGAATCTGTTTCTTACTCAGTAAAAGTAGCTAAATTTTATTAATTGCAACATAGTTGCAATTAATAAAATTTAGCTACTTTCCTCCTCCATTCTGATTCAGTTCCTCTCCAATTACAAACTCCAATTCTTCTAATGAAAAAGGCCTTCCGGAGCTAAAATTGCTCACAGAAGGCCTTGGATAGCCATGTCTTGAAATGTTAGTTTACCTCCAGATCGTTTTTAGATGGCAGTTTAGGGAATTTGGCGTGTGGCTCGGTTTGGTACCAGTACACCACCGAGCTTATGTCGGACTTCTGTGGCAAGTAGCGGTGCTCGCTTCGCCAGCCCAAATCCTGAATGGTTACGCGCAAATCTTTGTTAAACCGGATCGGGTCCATGATGTGCCAGCGGTACATGCCAAAGCGCTGCTGCGATTCGTACAAGCCATCCGGCCTGATAACCTGGTGCAGGCCTGCATGTGCTGTAGAATATTCTTCGTATTGCTTTGTCTTCTTATTCTCAAAGTTATAAGAACCCAGAAAATAGTCTTCGGCACCGGTGCCGTTAATAGTCGGGAACTTCTTATCGCCATCCATGTAAAACTTAATCTCACCTTCGCCCCACCAGCCTTTGTTGTTTACCTGCCAGGCCATGTACGTGCCCACATAGTGGCCTTTGCCTTTAATACCATCTATCAGGGTGTATAGAGAGCCTTCGGTTGGGTTACTCCTACGGAACTGTGCATGAAAATAAGCGGCATCGTCGGGAACCTGAGTCAGGGTATAATCCACCTGGTAAAAGAGGTTCATGCGCTCGGAGCTGATGTTCTCCATGGTAATGCGGCACTTGCGACGGAACGGCATTACCCAGTAGCAGTTAAAGGCGCTCCCGGGGTTTACTTGTACTGGCATCGAGTTGAGGGGAGCATACTCGCCCCAGCCCATGCCAAAAAAATCGCCAACGGGCACCTCCACTGATGGCTCCTTCTCATCGTCCCAGTAAAAACGCATAATGGAGTAACGCCAGTTGCCGGTGGGCGTCATCCAGATGTGCTGTATGGCTCCCGGCCCCTCTATCTCTGCCAGGGTAATGGTTTGGCCACCCTCGATCCAGACAAATGGGTTTACCTTCCAGCCCAGGCCCAACTCGCGCGCCTGGTGCCCGTGCACCCCTTCCTCCAGCGGGGTCATGCCTCCCTTGCCCTTCTCGCCTGTAATGTTCTCCGGACTGATAGACCGTGTTTCGGCATCAGACAGACGGAACAGGTTTCCCATATTCATTTCCAGGCCATTGAAATTACCCGCTTTTTGTGCCCAGGAGGCAAAACTGAGAAAGCAGCAGAAGAGGAGAGTAAAAATCTTTCGCGTCATTTTTTCCAATAGGTTAAGTAGTAAATATTCTTCAGAAGTTCCTTTCTATACCAAAAGGCATACAACCTAATAGGCAGTCCACATCAAATAAAACCACATAAATGCTATACTGTATTTCTATTCTCAAACCTCGCGTAGCACCAGCTATTTTACCCGCTCTTATAGTTTTATGTAACCAAAGGATCTGAAAAATAAGGTAGTGCCCTCTGCAGCATGTGGTCCAACAGCAGGAAGTATACTTAAAGTTAATTTTTACGGGGAATACTAACAACCATTGGTTTATAAAATTAACGCTCTGCAACACCACATTGCACTGGCATCATCAGGCTCCCAAAATAAAGAAGGCTTTCTGAAGGTTTTGATTTCCTCCAGAAAGCCTTACAGGAATAGCAGTTACAAACAAGAGCTTACCACTTGTTATTTACTGATACTTGTTACTTTTTATTTGTGTCGGTATCCTTTACAGAGTGTTCTATCTCGCTTTTAATTTCCTGTGTAGCGTCTTTGAACTCACGGATTCCGCGGCCTAAGCCTCTGGCAAGTTCCGGAATGCGTTTAGCTCCGAAGAGCAGCAGAATAGCGATCATGATCAAGGCAAGTTCGGTTCCACCTATGCCCCCAATAAAAGCGAATATTGTTGTCGTTATCATAAAAATATTGTTTTAAATGTTGTTTAGCTTGTTGAATTACCCTGCCCATTCAGGCACGATACACTTACCTGCGCCTATCGGCCCACCTGAAGTAAAACACGAGCAGGGTGAGCAGGAACAGAAAAAGAAGAAGAGATAGTATGCTCATGAGCAATGCCATTAACCATAAGCTGGACGAAAAAATGTTTTCCGGGGCACAGGCTGCAAACTGTTCGGTGCCAAGCAAGTAGCAGGATCAGGAGTTAAAGCAGCAAAAAAATGGGAAGCCCTTCAGGCACATTACCACAGCAGGTAGCATGTTAGCTAATCCCTACCATACCCGGAGTCAGGTGAACGGGGAAAAGAGCCTAGGGGGCGTTGGGTTGAATGGTAATAGGAAAGAGCCGGGCGAGCAACCCTGCACCATAGCACCTGGCTCGTCCGGGAGGTAAGTCCTCATCGGAGGGAGCTGAAAATGAATGGAAAACCGGCACCGCCTCCTCATGATGCAAATCGAACAGGAAATTAGCGGCCAAGGCATCCTGCGGCACGTGCAGCTCATTTATAAGCAAGCTTGGCACTTGTAATGCACTGCTGTTCTCGCTTACCTGGCTGGTAGCTGGTTCCGGAGCGTCTAAAAGTTCAGTACTGTATCCAGCGGTTTGCTGCCCGTAGAGCAGGAAGCCCCAAAGCAACATTACAGACAGAAAAACACGCCTGTAACAACCGGATATAGTTCTAGTTTTTATCATGATGTACGTACTACCAAATGTACTGCTATTTTTAAGTTAAAGTAAATAACCAGAAAAATAATCTTACCTGGAGTGCCTTTTGCAGCATATCAACAAGTAGCCAGTTGTTCTACCGAATGCAGCATCTTGCAAAAGCGTACCCCGGCTAACTATACCCTGCTGAGTTACTGAGACCCAAACAAGCTAAAACAGCTCCGGAAGGCCGGTTTTATTAGCAGAATATACCTTTGCTGCTAAGAGCGAAAGTAATTCTGCTAATAAAACTGGCCCTCCGGAGGCATTTTTGGGTTGCGGCCCTATAGACTTTGGTAGCGCTAAATGGCTAGAACGTTGCTTCCGCTAACCTAGCATCGTACACTTTAATGCCGGGTACGCAGGTTACAAACTGGCAACCCCATTCCTGCACATATTTCAGCTGCTCCATTACTTCGTTTTTAAGGTTCCAGGGTAAAATAATGATATAGTCTGGCTGAAACTCGGCAATTTTGGCTTCGTCATAAACCGGTATATGGCTGCCCGGCAAAAACTTATTTTGTTTAGATGGAGCCGCATCTACCACAAACTGCAAAAGGTCGCAGCCTTTAATGCCGGCATAATTCAATAAAGTATTGCCTTTGGCAGCTGCGCCGTACCCTATTACTTTTTTACCTGCTCTTTTCTGCTCCAGCAAAAAGTCGAGGAAATCGTATTTTATTTGGTCTACCCTCTCCTGGAAGTTTTCGTAATAGGCGGTGGTTGTAACACCTGCCTGCTCCTCTTTCTGCAGCATAGCCGCTACCCGAGGCGATATAGCTTTGCTCTCATCAGTCTGGTGTTTAGCAAAAATCCTGAGCGAACCGCCATGTGTCGATACTTCTTCTACATCGAACAGCTCCAGGCCGTGTGCCCCAAAAATTTTCTGCACCGTAGTAAACGACAGGTAAGAGAAATGCTCGTGGTAAATAGTATCGAACTGGCAATCTTCTACAAGACGCAGCAAATGCGGAAATTCCATTGTTATAACACCATTCTGGTTCAATGCTACTTTCAGGCCTTCCACAAAATCGTTGATGTCGGGTACATGGGCCAGTACATTGTTCCCGATCAGCAAATCGCCTTTTCGTTTGTTATCGGCCAATTGCTGTGCTGTGGCAGCTCCAAAATATTCTGTAAGCGTGGGTATTCCCTTTAAAATGGCAACTTCAGCGGTATTGTGTGTAGGCTCAATGCCCAGTACCGGCACCCCTTGCTCTTTAAAGTGCTGCAGCAGGTAGCCGTCGTTCGAGGCAATTTCGATTACAAACGAGTCTTCATTGAATTTAAAACGCTCCATCATGGCCGACACATAACGCCTGGCATGCTCCACCCAACTTTTAGAGTACGACGAAAAATACACGTACTCATTGTTAAATATATCTTTGGCTTTTTTGTATTCTTCTATTTGCACCAGGTGGCAGTTGTCGCACACGTAGGTTGTAAGCGGGTAATAAACTTCTGGCTCGTTAAGCTCTTTTTCAGTAAGAAAAGAGTTGGATGGAGGACAGTTAACTAAGTCTACAAATTTATTATGAAGAGGTTTTTTACAGAATCTGCAGTTCATCTTTTTGATATTCTATTGTTATGTTATAAGGAATTTGTCTGTTTACCGCAGGAGGCGGTGTAGCAGTATACCTATATAGCCCTTGCATAAACCTGTGCCGCTACCACAGCAGCAGGTGCAGATAAACAGAGTAAAGCTGGTAGGATAATATGTAGTAGGATAAGTTTATATTATTACCTGATGCGCCTGAAAGCAAACTACACAACCTGATTAGCTGGCCGTAACCGCCCCTGCTTGACCACTGATTTGGTAAGCAGAAACAGGCAAGCCAACTGGAAAGCACAATTCTCTTCCGCGCGTGACATAAGTCACGTGAAATGGCTACCAGAAACAAAGCTTATGAACTAAAATGCACTTTGAGCTGCTGAAACAGCAGGTAAAGTTTAGGATAAGATTGATATTGAGAAGATGGCAACAGTACATGCCAGCTTACTTTTTGCAGTACGCCAAAAACAGAATGCTTTAAGAGCGCCTGAAACAGGAATTCTGTATTACTTTCCCTCTTCTCCTCCTCCAATTTTTTCTCCAGCACCAGTTCGGTCTCCAGATTCTCGTCGGTTTGTTTTGTAGAACCATACCTGTAGTAGTAACTCAAGATGATAGCCAAAAAGAACAGCAGCGTTGTAAACACCACCATTATTTTTACCATTAACTTGTTAGCAGGCACCATGAATCTCAAAAAAGAAGGAAGCTATAAAAAGTAGAAATCGAAAGTAGATTGAAGATGCTGTTTTTACGCGGGCGCATTAAAAACGTTATTAGAGCATTAGAATATAATAATATTAATTAAAACTTTTCAAATCCAGAACACACACAAGGCATTGTTTATCAGAAGGATTATAAACATTAAAATAACATTAAAAAATCTCTGCCAGTTAATTTAATAGCTAGCAGGGAGGCAGAAATCACATCTGTTAAGCAGTAACCTTCCTGGCAGATTCCTCAAAAGGTCAGGTTGGTAAAAAAGTAAGGGAAGTTTCTTTTATAGTTTTGTAGTAGGAGCTGGAGGTATAGGCTCTCGACTGCGGAGGGCTATACCTTCGGCTACCGATGACGGTATTTGGTAAAAAAGAACGGCAATGATGAGAAGGGAGCTATTGGTGAGCGGGCAGCAGACACACAGAATAGCCCCAGGAACCAATGGATGACACCTGAATTCAGAATAATTTCACCTTGCCTGCTCCTAGCCTCCGATTTGCAAATAACTTCTATTTCACAATATAGAAAACCTGCTCCACGGGCTCTGCTGACTGCAGCTTTGGCTCCACGCTGCTACCGTACTGCCAGGCTACCACCGTTACTTTTATCGGGAACCTGCTGCTCTTCGGAATTTTAGTGAACCGGAGCTCATTGCCTACTACTACGGCTGGTCCTTCGCGCACATAAAATTGCACGGGTACTTTGGCACTGGAGCTAGCGTTCAGTAGAAAAGAGGCATTTTTTATTTTGTTCACTCTCCAGTTGGTGATTTCCGGGAAGGTAATTTTCTGACTAGCACCATCTTTGTGCTGCAGAGGAATTTTAAAATTGGCTTGCTGCACGGCACTTTTGTAAGTAGAGTCGCCGGGGTGGCTAGCCAAAAGCCATACCTCATTGGAACGCTTAGAATTGTTCAGGCCCATGCGGTTAAACCTGATCCGGAACGTGTCCTGCCCCACCTGCTCCACGGGCCCGGTTATCCTGGATATCGTAATAGCGCCTTCGGCATGCCCCAGCGGAGAACCTGCCGGGAGGTTCGTCCATTTTGCTGCGTCCTTGTTTCCTGCCGGTACAGCTTCCAGAAACGTTGCCTCCGCTCTAAAACTCTGCCCATCTTCTAAGGGAATAAACTTTAGCTGTACCTCCGCATTCGATTTGCTTTGCGGCACCACCTTTTCGTTCTGTACAAACCCCAGCAGCTGAGGCTTTTTGCCCCGCATCCGGGCGTAATGGTTTTCTGTAGCCGCTGCCATTTCCTTATCGAAGTACCAGAAGGCATCTTCAGGCTTACCTGTATAGCTGGCATATGGTGCTGCAGGAATGGCCAAGGTAGTATCCTGGCGCCATCGATCAGCAAGCCAGCCCTGTACCGGGTCTACCGGCTTTAGCGGAAAAGGTGCATCAACAGGTGCTCCCGAAGGCAAGCGTTGTTTGGCAGCCTTCCGGATAAACAGGGCCAGGTAAGACACCAGTTCGTCGGAGTAGTCGAAGTGCCCGCGGCCTGCATCGGCCAGCAAAGACAGAGGCGCAGCAGGGTGTTTTTCGCGGTAAGCCAGTGCAGGCGCCATTCTCGCCTCCTGCCACTCATACTCCCCTAGTACCAGAAGCCCGGGCACACCTTCTATGCTGCGGTCTTCCCATTTGGGGTTGGGGCTGCCACTACCTGTTGAGCTTGTAAGCGGCGCATCGCCTTTTATAGAGAGCATGGCCAGGGTACGGTCGGGGTTCCAGGCGCCAAAGTTCCAGGGGAAACTGGCAGCGGCAGCGTGGCCTATGGGCACTACCGGCGCAAAGGCCAGCTCCTGATAACCCGATACTTTTGCCAGCGCCTTCATCATTACATCAAAATGATCGCCGGCCTTTCCTTTATCGAAATCGAACACAAAGTCGAAGCCTGGGCTCACCCATATCTCAGCAATTCCCAGGTCAGCCAACTCCTTCCGGAAAATCGGGTGCTCGAGTATGCCTTCTTCGAGCATGTTATGCTGCCCTATTACCACGGCCCGCACACGCTTGCATGTGGGCGGTATCCACAAAAATGCGCGTGGGTGGCTGTTTGTTTCGGCGGAGGTGACACTATCTATCGAAACGGACCACTGCCACTCCTGGGCAAAACTGGCGCTGCGGAAGCAAAACAGACAAATAAAGAGACTTATAACTAAATAGAGGGATTTCATGCTGTGGTAAAGTGTTTGATTATATGTAAGCCCAGGAGCCGTTGAAAAGCCGGCCCCCAAATGCACACCAAAGAAACTACAAGAGGCACTCGTGGTAAAACTATTACAGCGCCTTCGCCTGCTCAGCATACGCAGGAAAAGGCGAAGGCGCTGTAAGAACCTGCTTTCCTCGTTTCTGGTTTCAGTTGCCAATATACAATATATCGGGCACGATGCCCAAGGTTGTAGCGCTTGCTGCCTGTACACCATACAAGCGCCAGTGGAAATTATTCTAGTAAAAACGGCCTTCCGGAGCTTATAGAGGCTTCTACTTGCCTTAGGCATTCTTTTTGGCGCCTTTCTTAAAATCAAGCATGAATTGTTGCTCCTGCAGTCCGTTTCTGGTTTTGCCGGATGGCTGCATACCAAAATTGTCCGGCAAAAGTTAACCTAATGCGGCAGGAGAAGTAAGAGTAGGCTGTGAACAGGTTCATCGACATACTCGGAAAACTCGGGCTAACGCTTCAGATCTTTAAGACTGCCTTTGCAGCTGCTCTGTCTTGGTTTGTGGCAACCAACCTCCTGCACTCCGAGTACCCTTACTTTGCCGCTGTTGCTGCCATTATTACGGTGCAGGTAACTGTTGCCGACTCCGTAGACAAGGCAACCCAGCGCATTGTTGGCATTATAGGGGGCGTGCTCCTGAGTATGCTGCTCGGGCATTGGTTTAAGATAAGCGCCTTCTCTATTTTCTTTATTATTCTTATCGGCATGGCTATTTCCAAAGCCTTCCGCATGAACCCGCAGATCATCTCGCAGGTTGCTATTAGTTCGTTGTTAGTGCTGGCATTTGGGCAGGCCAAGGCGGGCTATGCCTACGAAAGAATATTTGAAACAGTACTGGGCTCAGCCATTGCGGTACTCATCAACGCCCTTATCGTACCGCAGAATGCGGTGCCTGATGTCGAAAAAAGTATTCTCTCCTATAGCAAACTCTCTGCCGACACCCTCAGCAGCCTAACGGCCTTGCTGGGCAGGTTTGGCGACAAAATTAAAACAGGACGCTCCGAAGTAGATGCCCTGATAAAGGAGGCTAAAGCGTGTAGAAAGGTGCTGGATCTGGCCGAACAAAGCCTCAAATACAACCCCTTGCTCACCCATAAACGCGAACGGCTCAGCCAACTGGCCGAGAGCATTGTGCAGCTCGCAAGCATTACCATTCAGATCAGGGGTATACGCAGGAGCCTTGCCGATTTGCAGCTAAACCAGCACCCGCCCTTAGAAGAACCTTATGTGGAGCAACTAAAAGTAAGCATGGAGGCAACCGCAGCGTGCATTGCGGCCTATGGTCAGGCTGCTGTACATGCCTCTGCCGAAAATCTGGAGCACCTGCAGGCAACAAACCGAGAGGCCCTGGAAGCGCAGGATCGTTGCCTGCAAAGCCTGCACAACCGTACGCCCAGAGTGGTGCTGCGGGACATTGGAAGCATTTTGACTGATTTAGGACGCATTGTGTCAGAAACCGACATTGAGGCTCAGGCAGCACTCAAAGCACAGGCCGTATAGTCAAACATCAAAATTAGCCTCCGGAAGGGCAATTTCATTTGAATAATTTGGTTTCACCAACATCACGCTATTAAGCTTCATTTCTTGCTGAGCATCTTATGGCTATTCCGTTATGCATAGCTCAGGAAAAAGACTTACTTTTAGGGCATCCACCACTCCTGCTTTTGGTAGCAAGCAGGCACGCAAAACACGCCATTTTTCTGATAAAGCATACTGTAGAAAACCTGAGCTATGAGTAGTGAAAACCTGAACCGTTTCGACCGTATTGTAGCAATCCTTATTCATTTGCAGTCTGGGCGGGTTATTAAGGCGCAGGACCTGGCAGAGCGATTCCATGTAAGTTTGCGCACTATTTACCGCGATATCCGTTCTTTGGAAGCATCGGGCGTACCAATTACAGGAGAGGCAGGCATTGGCTACTCTCTTTTGGAAGGGTATCGTTTACCTCCTGTTATGTTTACCCGCGAAGAAGCCGGCAGTTTTGTTGCCGCCGAAAAGCTCATGCAAAAGTTTAGCGATAAAACGCTGGGTGCCTATTATGAGTCGGCTATGTACAAGGTAAAGTCTGTGCTGAGAGGCAACGCCAAAGACCGGGTTGCCGCTCTGGAAACACAAATATGGGTGAACTCCGACCAAGACCTCTTTAATAAAAATACACCCGATGCACTGGACGTATTATTCGACTCCATTGCCGAAAAAATGCAGGTAAGCCTGCAGTATCAGTCGCCAACAGCAGAGGTGCCTACCAGCCGCACCATAGAGCCGATCGGGTTGTTTAACGAAAATAATTTTTGGTATGTAATGGCCTTTTGCCACCTGCGCAAAGACTATCGCCAGTTCCGTATTGATAGAATGCTGCACATAAAGCGTACGCATACTCCATTCACAAAAGAACACGGCAACCTCGAAGATTACCGAAAAACAGAAGAAGACAAAGCGCCTAAAACCAAGGTGGTAATCCGGATGCAGAAAGAGATTGTAAAGCACATCGCAAACGGGCGCAAATACTTCGGTTTTGTATCGGAAAAAGCGACAGGAGACCAGGTAGAAATGACGTTTATGACCTGCGACCAATATGAGGGCCTGGCGCGTTGGTACCTGATGTTTGCCGACTCAGCCGAAATTATAGAGCCAGAAAGTTTAAAAGACCGCGTGCGCAGGCTCTTGGAAAAAGCCACCAGTAACTTGGCAGCAAAAGAGGTGCTGCTGTCTACTTAATCCTCCAGCTCCACACAGGCAAAGCCTGCCTTGGTTACATTTTCTATAATGACGGCAGGCTGCAGTAAAACGGCCTCGACCCGGAGGATGTGGTCGCAATCCTCCAGGTCGAAGTTCCATTTTTCATTCCTGTGCATCAGCTTATCTAATATCGGTTTTACTTTTCTGGCTTTCTTGCCTGTCGTAACCGATGTTTTAAAGACTAGCACTGTTTTGTTCATACTGTTCCTGAATTATCTTTCCCAGAAGTATGGAGGTTCTATACCAAGGGCGCGCAAAAATACATACCCTTGCGCTCTGTGGTGGATTTCGTTATCGATAAAGTAAAAGATAGAAGACCAGACGGTACCTTCATATTGGCCAAAAGTCACGATCTTCTCTTTAAATTTTTCGTCCGGGATCTGTGCCCAGTACTGGTTAATTTCAGCTGTTGTCTCGTCCCATGCGGCCAGTACAGCGGCCTTGGTGTTTAGCTGGTCAAGGTCTTCTTTCAGCTCCTCTGTGCTGCCGGTAGCTATCTGTCGTAGTCCGGGCGCGGCAATAGCCAGCAGCTCTTTTACCATAGCCGCAAACGGACGCATGCCGCCCACAGAGAATTCAAAAAAATCTTTTTCAGGAAAGGCTTCTATTGCCCTGCGAGTCAGGCTGCGGTGGCCTTGCCAGTGGTTTAGCAGGTCAGAGGAAGTAATAACCGAGGGTGTCTGGTTTTCTGCGATTGTTGTGTTCATAACTTAAATTTTGATTAGAGATTTACAACTGATACAAAGCTACAAGCAGCACATGACAACTGTCTGTCAGTAGGTTGTAGAATATTTTCAGAAAATTTCGGATTTCATTAAATGTAGAAAGTTCTCAGGCTGAGCAGCGACAGGAGGTCTATAAAGAAGGAAGAAACGTCCTGATCTACCCATGCCTTCGCTCAGGCAAAAACACCTCCGGAAGGGCATTTTCATTAGCATAATTTGACAGGAGGCAGCAGCAGACTAATAGATCAGAAAGGCAAGCGCTACTTAGTCATTACCAGCAAATTTTTCTAATGAAAACGGCCTTCCGGAGGTAATTTGAGCTATTGTAGGCACAGATACTTTTTCCTGACAAACCTTTGTAGACCTATTTTCCTCTAGTCAACATTATTTGGCAGTAAATTTTCCTTTAGTTTTACAGTTTCGAAGGAATAAAACAGGAAAGCAGCACCTACCGCTGCTTCAGTTTATATCAGATTTATGGAAGAGTTAGATGAAATAGACAAATCGTTGTTGCGCCGCTTGCAGGAAAATGCAAAGGCTACCACCAAAGAGCTGGCTGCTGCCTTGGGCTTAACTATTTCGCCAGTATATGAGCGGATCAGGCGCCTGGAAAAAATGGGGTACATTAAGCAGTATGTGGCCGTGTTAAACAAAGACCTGCTGAACAAACCCATTACCACCATTTGCCAGGTTTCTATGCGGTACCACAACGAAGCTTTTATAGAGAAATTTGAGCAGGAAGTGCAAATGCTGGAGGAGGTGCAGGAATGTTATCATATGGCAGGACAGGTAGATTTCTTGCTGAAGATAAACGTGGCCAGCCTGGAAGAGTACCATAATTTTATTCGATACAAGCTTTCTAAAATAGACAATATTGGCGTACTCAACAGCACC
Source organism: Pontibacter sp. 13R65 (assembly GCF_047525655.1). Taxonomy (NCBI): domain Bacteria; kingdom Pseudomonadati; phylum Bacteroidota; class Cytophagia; order Cytophagales; family Hymenobacteraceae; genus Pontibacter; species Pontibacter sp. 13R65. The sequence continues at coordinate 8,033 of NZ_JBLIQL010000031.1, read as the reverse complement.
TTTGTACTAAAAGAAATAAAGCGCACCCTTTCTTACCAGATATAGCGGAGCACCTTGCCGGTGCTCCTATTGTTTGGCTGCTGTCTGGTATTTTGCCGCAAGATGCAGGAACATGTCGGCTGTTAGGCGGGGCAGGTCATAAGCCGGCTGCCAGCCCCAATCGGCTTTGGCAACGGCATCGTCTATAGAGCGGGGCCAGGAATTTGCAATCTCCTGCCGGAAATCGGGTTTAAAGTGGCACACAAAATCCGGGTAATGTTCTCTAATGGAGGCCAGCAAAGCAGCAGGCGTAAAGCTAAGGCCAGCCAGGTTGTAAGCCGATCTCACAGAAATTTGTGCAGCAGGTGCCTCCATGAGTTCTATTGTTGCCCGCAAAGCATCCTCAATATAGATCATCGGCAGCATGGTATCCTGGCTTAAAAAACAGGTGTAGGCCTCTCCGGCAATGGCTTTATGAAAAATATCAACTGCGTAATCGGTTGTACCGCCTCCCGGCATAGACTGGTGACTGATTACTCCCGGATACCGCAACGATCGCACATCTGTCTGGTAGCGCTCATGATAGTAGCTAAACCACTTTTCGGCAGCTACTTTGCTAACACCATACACCGTTGAGGGGTTAAGGTTTACATCCTGCGGAGTGTTGTTTTTTGGGGCATCTTTCCCAAAAACAGCAATCGAACTAGGAATAAATACTTTAGCCAATGCCTGCTCCCGGGCCACCTCCAGCACGTTGAGCATTGTCTTCATATTCAGTTCCCAGGCCCAAACCGGGTTAGCCTCTGCTTTAGCCGAAAGCACGGCTGCGAGGTGGTAAATCTGGGTTACCTTATATTTTTTCACTACCGATGCTATGTCAGTTGCTTGTGTGGCATCTAACTGCAGAAACAGTTCCCTCTCCTCTTTCGGCAGATGCAAATCAGAAGCAATTACATGGTCGTTGCCATACACAGCCTGCAGCTCTGGTAACAAGGCGGTTCCTACCTGCCCGTTTGCCCCTATCACCAAAATGGTTTCCTTTTTCATAAGCAAATAACAGCTTTCGATATTCCTACGCAAAGGTACAATAACAAGCAATTTATCTAATATCAGGAATGGAACAAGCTAAAATTCCTGTTTATGATAGAAGTATAAGAAAATACTATTGATTTATATATGTTATAAATCGAAAACAGAAAATTTTTCTGATTTGACTGACAAACGGATTTACTGAAGAGAATAAGGGGTAACTGTGGGCACAGTTGCCCCTTATCTTTATTGACAAAGCAGCCTTTTTAGCTCAATCCCAAAAGTATGAAACAAGCAATTGAGTGAAACGACTCGATAGATACCATACACGTCAGCAAAACTCGTCAATCACCCTAAAAGGCTCTTTTCGATACACTAATTTGCTCGACAGACTTCGTCTCCAATACTATTTTAATATCTATTAATGGCACCTCGTATTGGCTTTCGCCCCTAACACTTTCCGCACACAAGCCTGCAGTTGCGGCAATACAGGTAAAACACAAGTCATTTCTTTGGACTATGTATTGTTTGCAGGCCGCTTGTTAACTTATTATAACCTAACCGGGTTGTGAGCATCAAATCCTTAATATTTATAGCCTTTAATTTTAAACCTTTGGTTATGTTCACTTAAACAGAAGGAAATATTGCCACCCTAGCTTTGTGGATTCTTAACAACCACACACAAATCAACACAAATGCGAAGGTTTTACTTATTACTTATGTGGTCATTTCTCCAGATGGCTATTGTTCCACATGTACTTCTGGCTCAGTCTCCCATTACAGGCAATGTAAAAGATCGTCGAACCGGAGAGTCTTTACCTGGAGTAAGTATAGCAATCAAAGGAACTACAACAGGCACTGCTACAGCAGCAGATGGTTCTTTTACGCTTCGTTTTCCTCAAAATAAGACCGAGGTTACCTTAATCGTACGCTTCCTGGGGTACACAGGGCAAGAACTTCCTATTACACAGGATGCAACCTCCAAGCCGCTACTTATTGCTTTAGAAGAAGACCGCCTGCGACTAGATGAAGTTGTAGTAACAGGGCAAGGTATGAATATCAGCAAAAGGCGGCTATCTACAGACGTAGTCAGTATTGGAGAGAAAGAACTCAAAGATGTGCCAGCCTCCCGTATCGATCAACTACTACAGGCTAAACTGCCAAATGCCCAGATAAAACTAACAGGAGGCCAGGCAGGAGCCAGCTCAATAGTTCGATCAAGAGGTGTAACCTCTGCTTTCAATAATTCTACACCTATTATTTATGTAGATGGTGTAAGAATGGATAATCTCAACACTAGGGCGGCTATCGGGGGAGGAAGCTCTCAGGGAGCTGCTATCAGTGCCATGGCCGACATTCCGATGGATAACATTGAACGGATAGAGTTTATTAACGGTGGTGCTGCCACTACACTTTACGGTTCTGACGCCGCCAACGGAGTTATTCAGATTATTACCAAAAAGGGTGGGTCAGAAAAAACAGAGTTAACCCTAGATACACAGATGGGTGTAGAAACATCTACCAATGATTACTTGTTTTTCGATCGTACAAAAGAGCTTTTGTTTCAGAATGGATTTTATCAGAAGCACAATATAGGCTTAAGTGGAGGCCAGGGAGGATTTGGCTACAGCTTTTCCGGAGGCTACACTAAAAGCACAGGTGTACAGATATCGGATAACAACAGCAACGAACGCATCGATTTACGCACGGGCTTCCGGGCAGGCCTAGGCGACAAACTTACCTACGAGAGCTCCTTTAGCTTTATCAACAACAGCTACAAGCGTAACCGCAATGGTAACCAGGGAGGATACACCGCATTATGGTTTGCTGAAAGTGGTGCATCTGCCATAACAGGACCTCAATTTAATCCAGACATAAATGCCCAGTCTCCGGAAGAATTCGAGCAAATGAAAAGCTATGTGGCTGAAGCCGAACGACTGCAGAATAACAAAATTTCAGTTAACCGCTTTCAGACATCGCAAACATTCCGGTATAACCCGTTAGAGAACCTTGTATTTAAGGCAACGGGTGGTGTCGATTATCGTGTGCAGAATGATAAAGTGGTACAGACAAACCAGTACCTGTCGCATACAGGAGGAAAGCCAGTAGATAACCAGGGAAGCATTGTGAACTACGACCGAAGGTTTTTTGGTCTGACGCTGGAGCTAAATGGGCAGCATGAATTTAAGGTTAATCAATTTTCTTTTGTAACCACAGTCGGAGGACAGTTATTCCGGAACGAAGATCAACAGGTGGCTTACCGAGGAGAAAACATACGCGATGGCGCCCTTACCATAAGTGGTGCCGCTGTTAGAACAAGCGATGAGTTCATATTGGACGTAGTAAACTATGGTATTTATGTGCAGGAGAACATCGGCTTTAAAGATAAGGTGTTTCTTGACCTGGGAGTGAGAGGTGATGGCAACTCAGCTTTCGGGAAAAACATTGGCACACAATATTATCCTAAAATTGGGTTCTCCTACATACCAAGTGCTGAACCATACTTCGACAATATTGCCTCCATAGTTTCTTCTGCAAAAGTGCGTGGTAACTATGGCATTGCCGGCAATTTCCCTACTCCCTTCGCTAACGACAGAACCATAGCGTTTACAGGTTTCCTAGGAGAGCAGTCCGCAAGCTTTGGTCAGCCAGGTAACAAAGACTTAAAACCAGAGAGAGTAGCCACCTTCGAGACCGGAATAGACTTGGGCTTTGTAGGAAACCGCATCATTTTATCAGGCGGCTACTACTACTCTACCACCAGCGATGCTTTATTCATGGTTCCACCTGCCCCTTCTACCGGTGAGTCTAATCAGCTTAGAAACATAGGCGAAATCAGAAACAAAGGCTTTGAGTTTAAAGCTACCGTAATCCCAATTGAAACGAGTGATTTTACTTTAAGCGCTACAGCCTCGCTTAATACATTAGACAATAAGGTAGTGAGCTCGGGAGGTGCGGCTCCGTTTAACATCAACGGCTTCAGCGCCAGAACGATCCAGACAGTAGTGCAGGAAGGCTATCCAATTGGGTTCCTGAGAGGAAACTACGGCTACTTTAATGCGGAGGGAGTATTGGAAGAAACCGAGGCACAGCAATACTTAGGCACTACTATTCCGAATCTGTTCGGTATTTTGGGTGTTAACCTCCGTTACAAAAAGCTCGCATTTTTCGCAAACGCAGATTATCAGAAGGGCGCCTACGCCAGCTCATTCGACAGGCAGTTCAGGTTTAACTACGGTGCCAGCAACGAAGGCATTCCGCAGGCAGAAATAGACGCAAACAAGCGCACAAACTGGTTGAACTTTACCAACATGTTTGTAGAGAAGACCGATTTCCTGAAAGTGCGAACAATTGGTTTAAATTATACCCTGAAGCCACAGCTGTGGCATGGTGCCGTGAAGAATCTGGCAATCGGTTTCACTGTAGTAAACCCACTCAATTTTGCAGCCTCCAGCTTCGATCCAGAGACTACTATTAGTGGTAGTGCTCAAGGCCAGGGAGGTGCTACTACAGGAGGCATCTCTTATGCTACCTATTCTGCACCACGCCAGTTCCTAACTTCTTTAAGGCTTAACTTCTAATCCGATTATTCATGAAATTTTCAACAACCATAGTATCTATTGCCCTATTTGCAGGAATCGCTTTAGCCGGATGTGAGCTGGTAGAGGTAACCAACCCAAATGTGACGGATGAAGTCTTTTTAGAAACATCTAACAGTTCCAAAACCTGGTTAAACGGCCTTCGCCGGCAGTTAGCTTCTACCATGAACCAGGTAGTAGTTAGCACAGAACTCGTATCAGACAATTATTTTAATAACCGGACACTTAGCAGTAAGGTATTTGACATACCTCAGATAGAAAGCTACGACTTAGATGTAAACAACCTGCAAAAAGAAATTCACCGACTGCGCGAGATGGCGGAGTATGGCCTGGATAGAGTAATTCCTGCAGATAAATCCGCTACAGATGCTGACATGGCAGAAATGCTGTTTTTAAAGGCATATGCGCACCTACTAAGTGGTGAGCTGTTTGTAGCACTTCCTGGCACTGCCGGAGGCCCTGTACTAACTCCCACGCAGCATTTAAATGAAGCTATTACCGGACTAAATGCAGCTATTGCACATCATCCAGATCAGGAAATGAAGCAGAGCTACACCCTCCTTAAAGCCAGAGCATACTACAGCCTTGGAGACAAAGCCAATGCAGTAAAATATATTGAAGAGGTTTTAGCAAATAAGCGCCTGCTCTACCAGGTAAAGTACGACGGTGTAAACGGTATGCAAAACAGCATGCAGACATTCCTTTTTTCCTCTACTTATAATGAGTTTGCTCCTTTACCCCGCTTAGATTTTCTGGATCCTAAGTACTTCCATCAAACTACCATTACTGCCGATCAAAAACCAATTGCTATAGTAAAGGCGGAAGAAGCCTATCTGATTCTGGCAGAGGCGGCAATAGCATCCGGTGACTTGGCAGGTGCAAAACAAAGCCTCCATAGCTTATTAACTGAAGTGGTAAGCCAACGCCCTGTGGTTATGCTGAACGACAGCAAAGAAACCCGTAATGGAGGCAACAGAACGGACTATCCTTTAACTGAGGTATTGGTAAAGTTCGACCCTGCTAATGAACCTAAAGAAGGTTATGTGCTGGATCGCAGCCTGGGCGACATCAAAGCTTATCCTGTTTCCGGCACAAAGGTAACAACTGAGGATATCGACGGAATTAGCAATCAGGATGAAGCGCTATACCTGTTATACCGTTTGCGTCAGGAAATCTTCTTTGCAGAAGGAAGAAGGATGACAGACCTCGGTATAAAGTTCCCGATTTCAGAAACGGAAGCTTTAAACAATTCTCATGTAACAGCAGCTCATCAAAAAGCTCAACTTCCATCCTATATTCCTCTAGGCCGTGGTATGGATGATTTTACCTATGATCAGCAGACCAAGGTGGTTACCATGAAGTACGATATGAACCAGGTACTGGTGCAGCACAAGCAATCTCCTGAAATTTTTCCTTTTATAAATTAACACTATTACTAACATACTGCGGCAGTTAATCTATAATTACCTGCCACAGTAACTCCTTTAACCGATCTTATGAAAAAGACCATACTGCTGTTCTTAACTGCTTTACTTAGCTTTGGAAGTGCTACAGCTCAAAAAGCAAAATATGTTGTGCTCATTAGCATTGATGGGTTGCGTCCTGATTTTTACTTAGATAAATCCTGGCCTGCTCCTAATCTGCAACAGTTAATGGAAGAAGGAATTCATTCGAAGGGTGTGAAAGGCATTTTTCCTACTGTAACTTACCCTTCGCACACAACCATTATTACAGGAGCTCTCCCTGCCCAGCATGGTATTTATTATAATACGCCTTTTGAACCTCAGGGTCCAACCGGGCAATGGTTTACTAAAGAAGAACTTATTCAAACGGAGACACTATGGGATAAAGTGAACAACGCAGGTATGAAAACTGCTTCTGTTTCCTGGCCAGTGTCTGTTGGCGCTCCTATACATTATAACATTCCTGAAAACTTTTCGCTCGATACTCCAGGTGACCGAAGAGGCCCTATAAGCGAAGCTGCTACCCCCAAAGGACTTTTTGAACAGGCCATGAAAGGAGCAACAGGAGAGTTAGAAGCTAACGATCTGAACCTACGATACTATAGTATGGACGAAAACCTAGGAAGAATGGCTGCATATTTGATCCGGAATTATAAGCCAAACTTTATAAGTGTGCATCTGGTAGGTGTGGACGGTGCCCAACATGCCGAAGGAAGACAAGGAAGGAACGTACCCAGAGCAGTTGCCAATGCCGACCATGCAGTAGGTACTATAAGAGAGGCTGTAGAAAAAGCAGGAATAAAAGATAGCACTGCATTTGTGATTGTAGGTGATCACGGTTTCGTAGATATCCACACCAGCTTGTCGCCAAACGTATGGTTAGCTCAACAAGGCCTCATAACAAAAGTAGGTAATGAAGTAAAATGGAAGGCCATGTTTCATACAGCAACTGGGTCAGCATTTTTACACCTGAAAGACAAGAACGACAAAAAGACACTAAAACAGGTAAAAGAAATACTTAACAAACTGCCTGAAGAAGACAGAAAACTTTTCAGAATAATTGAAAAGGAAGAGCTCCAAAAAGTTGGAGCAGCACCCGATGCAGTACTTGCTTTGGCTGCTATTAAGGGAATAGCGTTAAAGCGGGACCTGGATGGTCCTGTGCGTAAACAGGCAAAAGGTGGAGCACATGGCTTTTTCCCCGACTTCCCTGAAATTCAAACTGGTTTTGTTGCTGCTGGGGCTGGTATAGAAGAAGGAAAAACTACACCAACAGGCCTAGAGAATATTGCTCCGTTTGTAGCTGAATTGCTTGGCATTGATTTTAAATTGTCTGCAGATGTTCCTAAAGTTGAAAGATAATTTATAGCTAAGCAAAGACCAAGATTAAAACCTCTTGTTTTAGTGGTGACATAACCATTAAAACAAGAGGTTCTTTATGTCTGTACAAGTTGTATAAGTGAATGCTAACACTCCCAGTGTTTTTGTATAACAATTCCTAATCAGTCACCATGATTTATTTTGCAATCAAGGTCCATTAGCAAAGGCTAGTGGTAATGTCCTATGTTCGCATGCTACTTGTCATTTATAACTTGATAGAAACCAATCGAATGCCTAAAATGCTCTAAACTATACCCCCTTTCGTCTCCTATTTATTAATATGTACTGGCCCCGCACAAGAAGCTGCTCATCAGGAGATGGTATGGATTTCTAGCGGGGCCTGTGGGGGCGGCAGGGCAGGCAGGCAGGTCTTGGTGGGTGTGCCGCCCACTGTAAGGTACCGACTTTGTAGCTGGGTGGCCTTAGGAGCGGGCAGTGGCTGTGGTGATAGGGCTCCCATAAAACGCAGACGGCCCCCGTCCAATTGGAACGGGGGCCGCTGGTTGTTGGGGTTGGCGGCTACCTACTCTCCCACCTGTGACGGCAGTACCATCGGCGCGGCGGGGCTTAACTTCTCTGTTCG
>NZ_JBLIQL010000030.1:0-51193 GCF_047525655.1 Pontibacter sp. 13R65 | reverse complement strand
CACCGAAACCCCATCAACGCCCTGGTCCACATCCTCTCAGGTCTGACCGCCTACACCTTTCTCGACCACAAAAACAAAAAGTTTAACCTCGCCAGAACATTGGCTTAATTCCCGAGTTCACGTTATGCTAAAAGGCTGAAGCAGAGAAGGCAAATATTAGTAGAATAAACTAAAGCGGACAAGCTATAAGTTGAAGAGGTATACAGAGTTTAAGCACAACAGCATAAGGGCCCTTGTTGTAAAACAGAGCTATCAATACTTCAGAAAGGACCTTTTAATTAGCAGCATTATCCCTGCGCTGAAGTAGAGTTTCTTGGGGTAACAAAGTTATTATATGTTGGTAAGGTCTCGATTCTAAGTAACCAGTTGCCATTGAGGCTTTCTCAAAGCAAAACACAGATCTAAAAAGCACAGGCGGGTATAGAAATACCTTCCTATACCCGCCTGTGTACGCACAACTACCAAAGCCCACTGTTACTCCTAGCTTTTTGGCAGGCAATCAGTGGGCATTACTATCTTACTTGGTATGGAATCACTAAATGAGGGCTTGCTCTCATGCTAATGGATAGCAGGCCTACCTTGTCAATCGTTGGTGGCTTTCTCCGCAGCTCGGGCAGCTTTTTTAGCTTTCTTCTCCGCATCGTGTCGGTTTCGCTGCGCCTTAGCCTCCATTTTTGCGGCCTGCTTGGATTGTTTGGCAGCCTCATCGGCATCATCTTGATACTTCTCTGCTTTTTTGGCGTTCGCTTTGGCTCTTCTGGCTTCGGATTTTGTCTCACTCCTAAGTTTCTTAGCCTCTTTTAAACGTTTCTTGTCTTCCCGCTCATTTTCCTTTTCAATCTGCTGCTCTGTTTTCTGCTCCTCCATGGTTTGGTTACTTTGGGCAAAAGAACCGGTGGCAACAAATAATAGCAATCCGGTTACTGTCGATAATAAAATGTTTTTGGTTTTCATAATAAGAGAAAAAATGGTCGCTCACGGTAGCTAAGTCAATTAATACGCTTTAAAAGGAAGTACACATGTGGTATACCGTTATACGTTTCCGGCAGCAGAAAAACCAGATGTCATGTTATTATATTTAGTTAGAATACCTGCAAAGGCAGCTGCCATACAGGTTAAAACAATTAACTTCTAAAAAGAGGCCTGATTAGTATGCAGGTGCATACAGGCAGTGCATGGAGAAGGCAATAAAAAGCCAGTGCCCCGGTCAGACATCATAAGTCCGGCCGGGGCACTGGCAAAAGATTGAGTTAAATTAAGAGATACTAATCTAGCTCTACCATGGCTTTTATTACACCATTGGCAGGATCTAACCAACTAGCAAATTCATCTTTTACCTGATCAAACAATACACGGTGTGTGATATAAGTGGTAGGTTCTACCAGCCCTTTTTTCATGCTGGCTACCACATGCTCAAAATCCTGTCGGGTGGCGTTCCGGCTGCTCATGAGTGTAGATTCGCGTTTGTGGAACTCTGGATGGCTAAAGCTTACCTCCCCTTTCTGCAGCCCCACCATTACGTAACGGGCCCCATGAGCCATATACTGAAAGGCATTGTTGATGGCGCGCTGGCTACCTGTTGCATCTATTACCACAGTGGGCATATCGCCATTCGTGATTTGCTGCAGTTGCTCTGTTACATCGGGCGAGAGGGCATTTACGATGTGCTGCACCTTTAGTTTGTCTTTACAAAAGTTGAGGCGAGCGTCGTTTATGTCCATGGCTATAACCTGGGCGCCTGCAATGCGGGCAAACTCCATAATGCCAAGGCCAATGGGGCCTGCTCCTATTACCAGCACAAACTCACCTGGCTGTACATCGGCTCTGCGTACTCCGTGCGCTCCTATCGCCAATGGCTCCACCAGCGCCAGCTCATCGAAGCTGAGGCCTTCGCCGTGCACCAACGAGTAAGACGGAACCGACAAATACTCGACCATACCGCCATGCACGTGCACGCCACACACTTTCATTTGTGTACAGCAATTTGATTTGCCGGCGCGGCAGGCAACGCAGGTACCACAGTTAAAGTAAGGAATAAATGTAACGGCCTCCCCTTTTTCAAAGCCAGGTGCATTGTCGAAATCAACCAGCTCACCGGCCAGCTCATGCCCTAGTATGCGCGGGTACTCAAAGAATGGTTGCGTGCCTTCGTAAGCATGCAGGTCGGTACCGCAAATGCCGATGCGCCTGATCTTAATAATGGCATGTCCTGGGGTAAGGGCAGGCTTCTCTCCGGTCGCATAATCAAACTGCTTGGGAGTGGTACAAACTAAAGTTTTCATGAAACGCTTATAATATAGAATGTCTTTATCAATATAAAAGAGCACCTGCCTGTAGAAACCTATATGGTCCTCTTTAAAGTGCTAGGCCAGTTGGTAGAAAGTCGTGGCATTACCTCCAAAAAAGGCCGCCTGCTCCTCCTTACTATAAGAAGCAAAATAATCCTGCACGATACCCAGCATCTCCTCGTAGGCACCTGCCACCAGGCATACAGGCCAATCGGAACCGTACATTATGCGGTTAGGCCCAAAGGCTTCTACCACCGTATCGAGGTACGGGCGGAAATCTTCCTTCTTCCAGTTTTTCCAGTCTGCCTCTGTTACCATGCCTGATATCTTGCAGAACACCTGTTCATGCTGTGCGACTGCCTGCATATCCTGTTTCCAGCCATCCAGCTTTTGATCTTTGATATAGGGTTTGGCTAAATGGTCGATCACGAAGGGCTGGTCCGGAAACTCTGCCACAAACTCTTTAGTGTAAGCCAACTGATCCGGGAAAATAAGGACATCGTAGGTGTAGCCAAATTTCTGGAGTCGGGCTATTCCTTTCCGGAATTCCGGCGTCAGCATAAGGGCGCGGTCTTCGGCCCCTTGCAATATGTAGCGAAAGCCTTTGAGCTTTTTGTGCTGCGTGTACTCTTCCAGGCGCTGCTCCAGGTCATCGGCAAAAAAATCAACCCAACCAACAACACCTTTTATAAAATCGTGATGTGCGGCTTGCTTCAAAAGGAAATCGTTTTCGAACTCCGGCTGGGCCGACTGCACCAATACACAGCCATCAAAGCCATTTTGTTGCAGCACCGGCTTCAGATCTTCCGGCAGAAAATCACGCTGGATTACGGCCATATCTTCGTTTATCCAACTATCTCGAACCGGATCGAATTTCCAGAAGTGTTGGTGAGCATCAATTCTTAGCATACGCCTTCACAATTTGTTTGGAGATGCCAAGGCCCTCGATGCCTAATTCCACTTCGTCGCCTGGTTTTAAATAAACCGGAGGGTCGAAACCAAGGCCAACTCCGGCTGGAGTGCCTGTAGAAATAACATCGCCAGGAAGCAAGGTCATAAACTGGCTCAGGTAAGAAACCAGGTGCGGTATTTTAAATATGAAGTTGGAAGTATTGCCATCCTGCATCATTACGCCGTTCACTTTCAGCCACAGGCGCAGGTTGTCTACATCAGCAATTTCGTCTTTGGTAGCCAGGAAAGGACCCATTGGAGCAAATGTATCGCAGCCTTTGCCTTTGTCCCAGGTGCCGCCACGCTCCAGCTGGAATTCGCGCTCCGACACATCATTGTGCAGGCAGTAACCAGCTACATAGTCCATGGCTTCTTCTTCGCTCACATAGCTTGCTTTTTTGCCTATCACAAAGGCCAATTCTACTTCCCAGTCTGTTTTTACAGAGTTCTTTGGGATGATAACATCGTCGTTAGGACCAACCAGGGCGGTGGTAGCTTTAAAGAAAAGAACCGGCTCTGAAGGCACCTTGGCATTCGTTTCGCGGGCATGGTCGGCGTAGTTAAGGCCAATGCATACAATTTTAGAAGGGCGAGCAAAGGGGCTGCCCAGGCGGCTCCCTTCCGGTATGCGGTTTAGTTTGCCTTCATTGTTCTTAACAAATTCTCTTAAGCGGCTGAGTCCATTCGTCTCAAAAAAACGTTCGTTGTAATCTTCGCCAAAGGCAGAGGTATCATAGGCTACGTCATCCAGAAGTATCCCTGTTTTTTCCTCGTTTAATTCTCCGTATCTTATTAGTTTCATAGTAGTGATTACGCCATGCCAGCGGCACAGCTATTATTTTATTAGTAAATATCTTGTTATCTGGTAAAGATAAAGTGGTAATCTAAGGAAAGCACCTGCCAGGCCGATTATTTTTTCTATCTCCAAATAGAGAGTTATTTGGGCCAGTTTATTCTAGCCTTGGCCAGCTTGTAACTCTTATTCGTTACCAGTAAATTATTCTAATGAAAAAGCCCTTCCAGAGGTTCTGGAGGGCTTGAGGCCTAAGGGCCTAGTTATTCAGTTTTATAAAGCCACCATCTATAGGGTAGTCGTTGCCTGTAATAAAAGAGGCCTCATCAGAGCAAAGGTACAAGATCAGTTTCGAGATCTCATCTGGCTTTGCCATTCTGCCAATCGGCTGTGTTTTGGAAAGTTTCTGGAACATTTCTGCCTCCTGGCCCGGGTAGTTTTTAGCTAAAAAACCATCAACAAAAGGCGTGTGTACCCGGGCAGGCGATATGCTGTTGCAGCGGATGTTGTCATGTATGTAATCTTTTGCTACCGACATCGTCATGGCCTGTACGGCACCTTTGCTCATGGAGTAAGCAAAACGATCCGGGAGACCAATAACAGCGGCAATCGACCCCATGTTGAGGATGGCACCGCCTCCGTTTGCCTGCATAATTGGGATGGCAGCAAACAGGCAGTTGTATACACCCTTCACGTTTACCTGGTACACGCGGTCAAAATCCTGTTCGGTAGTAGTGTCGGCTTTGCCAATATGCGATATTCCCGCACTGTTAACCAATATATTAATAGTGCCTATGCCCTGGAATATTTGCTGCACCTGCTGTTGATTGGTTACATCGCAAACATGCGCCATGGCCTGGCCGCCGGCTGCTTCTATTTCTGAAACGGTCTGTTGTGCCTGTTCCTGGTTCAGGTCCAGCACATGTACCCTAGCACCTTGCCTGGCAAACGTAAGGGCAACGGCTTTTCCGATGCCACTACCTGCTCCTGTTACAAGGGCTACTTTCTCTGTTAATTCAAACATAAGGTTATAATAGACTTTGAATTTAAGTTCAAGGAATTTGCGCCCTACTTCACTGCCTTCACTTGAGGCGACTGGGGCTGATTGGTGGCTCCTGCAACGCCAAGGCGTTTGTTAAGCGCTTCGTCGTGCCTGCCTGCAATAATGGCGTAGAGCACAATAAGAAGAAAGCAGGCCAAAGGTACATAAAACGAAATGCTGATGCTCTGCGTTAGGTCAGACACATACCCCTGCACCGCCGGAATAGCCGCACCACCTAATATGGCCATAATCAGGCCGGAGCCACCTATTTTAGTGTCGGCGCCTAAACCTCTAATGCCTAGGCCATAGATAGTAGGGAACATAAGCGACATACAACCTGAAATGCCGATCAGGCCATACACGCTCACCATACCGCTTCCGAATATCACCATCAAGGTACATCCAGCGGCGGCCAGTGCTGTGATCATAAGTAAGGTAGCAGGCTTTATAAAACTCATAAGCCCGGTAAAGATAAACCTTGATACCATAAACAGTAAGAGTGCGCCCATATAATAGTTAGAAGCGCTGTCTTCGTTGAGGCTGAGCTCCTGCATGACGTAGCGAATAGTGTAAGACCAAACACAGATCTGAGCACCTACATAGAAGAACTGTGCTACTACCGCCCACACATAGTGCGGCATTTTCAGGAGCCTGGAGAAGGTAGAAGCCAGCTCCAGTTTGGTGTTACCGTCAGACGCTTTAGGCATATTGGTAAACTTTACCACCAGCCAGAGCACCATCAGAAAAAGGGCCACGCCTACATAAGGCCCCATTACGGCCGTAAGCTCGTCTGATTGAACGGCAGCAAGTTCCGCATCAGTCATAGCGCTACGCTCCTCGGCGCTCGACAGGTTAAGCTGCGACAAAATAAACAGTTTGCTTAGCAACACTCCGGTTATAGAGCCAATAGGGTTAAACGATTGTGCCAGGTTAAGGCGCCTGGTACCAGACTCTTCCGGCCCCATGGCTACTATATAGGGGTTGGCAGCCGTTTCCAGAATAGAGAGCCCACCAGCCAGCACATAAAGCGCAATCAGAAAATGCCCGTAAGCCATGGTAATACTGGCTGGGTAAAACAGCAGCGAGCCTAAAATAAACAGCCCCAGCCCCAGAAGCACACCTGTTTTGTAAGTATACTTTTTTATGATAATGGCTGCAGGCAAAGCCAGGCAGAAGTATGAGCCGTAAAAGGCAATCTGGATCCAGGAGGTTTGAAAATCGGACATGCTCATGATGCGCTTAAAAGCCGCCAGCAGCGTATCCGTCATGTTATTGGCCAGGCCCCACAAAAAGAAGAGGCTCGTAATCAGCATAAAAGGCCAGGTGGTGCCCCTGCTGAACAAGGAGGCTTTGGGTGCAGAACTACTCATGTCTTTGGTTTAGGATAAAGCAGATTTATAAAATTACAGATTTATAATGTTTTTATTGTTGCGCAGGCCAAAGTTTTAAAGATGAAACCATGTCTTAAAGCAACACCGAGGAACCGGATTTATCTGCTTACTAGTTACAAACAATTGTTTGTTTATCCAAAGGAAAGCAATTTAAGCAGGCATAGGCTCTACCTTATTAGCATGTTATTATAAAATTTTAACATCTTCTTTTAAACGCCCCGCTCTGCCTCCTGTAATTGCCTGCCCCAGCCATTCCTGCTGGCTAATATGGATTTATCAAAAATAAGGCACCTGCTGCTTCCACTACTGCCATAGGGCTGTCAGTGGTGCGGGTTTACTTTGCCCTGTAAACAAAAATAATGCAATGAACATGATAAACATCTTTCTGCAGGAGCTGGAACAGGAGGCTCACACAACTAAAAAAATGCTGGAACTTGTTCCGGTCGATAAATTTGATTGGCAGCCACACCCCAAAAGCATGACGCTGCAACGGCTGGCAACGCATGTGGCAGAGCTGCCTGGGTGGATCGGCATGACCTTTCAGACATCGGAGCTTGATTTCGACAACAACCCTTATGAACCGGAGGTTGTGAGCAGTAAAGCTGAGCTGATGGCGTATTTCCAAAGAAGGCTGGAGGAAGGGCGGCAACAGCTCCGACAGGCAACCGAGGCCCAGTTAGCAGACTCATGGCAAATGATTGAAGGCGGGCAAGTTCAGTACCAGGCTACCAAAGGAGAGGTTATCCGAATGGCTTTTTCTCAAATCATTCACCACAGAGCCCAGCTGGGCGTGTACTTACGCCTGCTCAACATACCTATACCGGGTAGCTACGGCCCCAGCGCCGACGAATTAATTTCCATGGCTAAATAAGCTTACAGAAGCTGGTGCTCTCCTGGGAGAGCACCAGCTTTTTTCGCCCTGCCAAAAATTTGCTCTGCTTTTTGAATTCCGCTAATAAAAAATGCCTTCCAGAGCCTTATCCAATCCATTTTGGTTTAGACTTGTCTTAGCTTGGCAGCTGCCTTGCCCCTCCTCCTTTGCCGGACCTTTTTATTTTACAATTGCCACTTTACGGTAAACATCCCTCCGGAAGCACCATTCAAAAATTATTACCGTAAATATAATAGTTGTTCTGCGGCTCCCCCCATTGCAAACCGCTGATCTACATAGCCCTTCGTTTGTCTGCCTTCAGGTAGCAGATACATTAAAAAATCTTTTATTTCTAATATTGAATCTTTTAATTAACTGCCCCGTAAAACCACTCGTTTTGTATCTGGCCTACCCTCGGCAAGGCTTTTTATACTTCTCCTGGTTACAGAAATTCCTTAAAACGAGCTGGAACCGCCATTTTATTGGCAAAGCATATTTTGCGCAAAAATTTTAATTCAATTTTTACTTAAGTTAATTTTAAATTATTGTAACATGAAAAAACTCTTATTACTCCCGATATTCTTTGCCCTCATCACGTTTACTGGCTGTAAAGACGACGAACCAAACCCAAACGTAGAAACAGCCCTGGATAAAGAATTGAAAGGCGAGTGGTCGAATTACCAAATGGTGGCGGTGTATGTAGATGGTCAGGACCAGGTAGCACACACCGA
This sequence comes from Pontibacter sp. 13R65, assembly GCF_047525655.1. Lineage (NCBI taxonomy): Bacteria > Pseudomonadati > Bacteroidota > Cytophagia > Cytophagales > Hymenobacteraceae > Pontibacter > Pontibacter sp. 13R65. Next base: position 43,126 of record NZ_JBLIQL010000030.1, on the reverse strand, counting down.
TACTTCTAAAGCGGAGGTGATTCACACCTTCAACAAGCCCAACATGAAGATTTACCATACGGTTTCGAAAAGCGAGGCAACTGTAAACTATGCTCTTCCCGACACCAGCGCTACACGCTACATTGTGCTTACTAACGACCTAATGGAACAGCACGTGTATGAAATTAAAAGCCTGACCGACACCGATATGGTATGGGAAAGGGTGGTGCGTTATGCAAGCTACAAANCAACTGTAAACTATGCTCTTCCCGACACCAGCGCTACACGCTACATTGTGCTTACTAACGACCTAATGGAACAGCACGTGTATGAAATTAAAAGCCTGACCGACACCGATATGGTATGGGAAAGGGTGGTGCGTTATGCAAGCTACAAATCTGGCGGAACCAATATTACCTCCCGGAGAGGCACCTTTACTTATAAATTCAGAAGAAAACAGTAAACAAAGTATAACTGTCTTATACAAAAAAGGATGCCCACCAGCAATTGCTGGTGGGCATCCTTTTTTGTATAAGACAGTTATAGAGCAATTATTGTAATAAAAACAGCCTTGCGGAGCCATTTAGCTGCTTTTTAGAGCAAGGCCTGCGCAGGCAAACTGCCCCAGTTCTGTTCCTGCTGCCTATACCAGAGTTGCCCCTGCTCTATCTGCAGCGGAGAATGAATGTTGTTGTGGTACAGCTGACCGGTACCCAAACCCTGTGGCGCCGTAATATCATAATTGGCAGTAAACTGACTCACGGCGTTCAGGCCTATGTTCGACTCCAGGGCAGAGGTAATCCACCAGCCAATACCGCGCGCTTCTGCTAACTCAATCCAATGGGCGCTTGCCTGGAGCCCACCTATCAGCGTTGGTTTTAAAATAATATACTGTGGCTTTATCTCCTCCAGTAGTTTTTTTCTGGCCTCAGGCTGTTGCACGCCAATTAATTCTTCATCAAGGGCAATGGGAACAGGTGTATACGCGCATAGCTGGGCCATTTGCTCTACTTGCCCCTGCCGGATGGGCTGCTCTATAGAGTGCAGTTCGTACCGGGCCAGCCGCTCCAGTTTCCGGAAAGCCTCCCCTGGTTTAAAGGCGCCGTTAGCATCTACCCGAATGGTAAGTTCTGCTGCGCTGGCCGTGCTCCGAATACTTTCCAGTAATTCCAGTTCCGTAGCAAAGTCGAGGCTGCCGATTTTTAGTTTCAGACAGGTGTAGCCCTCGGTGAGTTTCTTTTTTATCTGCTCCTGCATAAAACTTTTGTCCCCCATCCAGATAAGACCGTTAATCGGGATGCCCCTTTCGCCATGGCTAAAGGCGTTGGTGTAAATTTTGCGCTTGCCCCCGTGCTTTAAATCCAGCAGGGCAGTTTCTAATGCAAAGCGTACAGAAGGCCAATCCTCCAGTTCCAGCTCTGTTGCCAGCTGTGTTCCGTTTGCTTCTGTAAGCTCGATCGCTGCAGTCTGGAGCTGCTGCATGAGCCATTGTAACTTCTGGGGCAGGTTTGGGCGGTAATCTACACTCAGCCCGGCCAGAGGAGCGCATTCACCTATGCCTACCAGGTGCGGCTTATCAACCTCCCACAATTGCAGGTAATAAACCTGGTGCTCCGCAATGGCACCCCTCGAGGTACGGGCATCGAACTTAAAAAATAGCGTATGGGGAATTACCTGTAACTGATAGTGCATAACAAAAAAGAAAAAGCAACCGGTGCAGCAAAAGATTAGCCGGATTCTCCAGCTCCTGTAAAACTAAAAACATACGTATAAAGTAAACAATGATTTTAGAAAATTACCTGGGGCCGACATACATTAAATAAGACGAACACCAGGAAGGCCTGTTAGTACATCCTGAAAAAGAGCTCCAAACATGGCTGTAACTTACATGAGGCAAGTGCCATATAAACCCAAAAAGCCTCCGGAAGGCACTTTTCATTTAAATAATTGAGGCAAAGCACCAACATACAACTTTTGCCCTGCCTATCGGTTATAAAACTGTAAACAAACCCTTTCTATTCCAATCAGATTATATGAACACCACGATAGCACCCGAACCACTTGTGAGCCTGGAGCGTTACCAGGATATACGGGCCCGCACAGAAAAAATTTGTCAGCCGCTGGAGCCCGAAGATACGGTAGTGCAGCCAATGGTAGATGTGAGCCCACCTAAATGGCACATGGCGCATGCTACCTGGTTTTTTGAAACCTTTGTGCTGGAGCCGCATCTGCCCGGTTATAAACTGTTCCATCCGAGCTACGGCTTTTTATTTAACTCCTATTATAACACGGTTGGCAACAGAGTGCAGCGCGATGCCCGCAGCACTCTTACCCGTCCGCCCTTGCGCGACGTGTATGCCTATCGCCAGCATGTAGACGAGCACATATACCAGCTCCTGCAGGTGCTTCCTGAGGAGCAGTTGACCAACCTGATGCCTCTTCTGGAGCTTGGCCTCCAGCATGAGCAACAGCACCAGGAACTCCTGATTACCGACATTAAATATATTCTGAGCACCAACCCGCTACTACCCGTTTACAAGCCAGGCCCCCAAAAAGCACCCACAACGCCCGCCATGGCAGCGCAGTTTATGCAAGTTCCGGGAGGTATTTACACCATCGGGTACCAGGGCGACGGTTTTTGTTTCGATAACGAGCAGGGCGTACATGAGGTACTGTTGCCAGAGTTTAAGGTAATGAACCGGCTTGTTACTAACGGGGAGTACCTGGAGTTTATGCAGGATGGCGGCTACAGCGACTTCAGGCACTGGCTCGACGAAGGACTGGCTATGATTAAAACAGCCGGACTCAAGGCCCCGCTTTATTGGGTGGAGCAGGAAGACGGTTGGTACCAGTTCAGCCTGCACGGTCTGGTTAAAATAGACCTACACCAACCGGTTTGCCATATTAGTTTTTACGAGGCCAATGCCTATGCCACCTGGGCTGGCAAACGCCTGCTCACCGAGTTCGAATGGGAGGCTGCCTCACAGGTATATGCCCCAACCGGCGGAAACTTTGTAGAGTCGGAGTTGCTGGAGCCAACTGCCGCAAAACCTGGCGGGGCCGGCCTGCAACAACTTTATGGCGATGCCTGGGAGTGGACCTACAGTGCCTACCACCCCTACCCCGGCTTCTCGAAAGCTCCCGGTGCCTTGGGTGAGTACAACGGCAAGTTTATGCTGAACCAGATGGTGCTCCGCGGAGGTTCCTGCGCCACCCCACAGAGCCATATCCGTACCACCTATCGTAACTTTTTTCATCCTGATAAACGCTGGCAGTACAACGGTATCAGACTGGCTCAATAATTTATGAAAACATCAACAAATCGACCCTTGCCACTAGTAGAATTACATAAAGAACCAGACGGAAGCGACAATAAGGCTGCTTTTGCTAAAGACGTAAACGAAGGCCTGAGCAAAAAAGCTAAAAGCCTTTCGTCGCGCTACTTCTACGACAGCAGAGGCAGCCAGCTTTTTCAGGACATTATGGCTTTGCCGGAGTACTACCTCACCCGCTGCGAGTTCGAAGTGCTCACCGACCAGAAAGAAGCCATCGCCACACACGTAGGCGCAGAGGGCTTTTTTCACCTGATCGATCTGGGTGCAGGCGATGCCCTTAAAACTAAGATCCTGCTGCGGGAGCTGAGCGAGCAGCAACGTAGTTTCGACTATGTGCCTGTAGACATCTCGGGCCATGCTATGCAACAACTCACGCAGCGCCTGCGCCAGGAGCTACCGCAGGTGCAAGTGCAGGCTGTGGTAGGCGAATACTTTAAGGCGTTGGAGTGGCTACAGGAAAACAAGTCGGAGCGCAAGGTGGTGTTATTTCTGGGGTCTAACATTGGCAACTTTAACCCCGACGAGAGCCTGGCGTTTTTAAAAGTAATCAGAAGCTACCTCGGCAGCGGCGATAAGCTACTCATGGGCATGGACCTCCGCAAAGAACCAAAAACTATTTTGCGGGCGTATGACGATGCCTCGGGTGTAACGGCAGCCTTTAACCTGAACCTGCTCCGACGAATAAACGAAGAACTGGGTGGCAACTTCGACCTTCAGCAATTTAGTCACTATGCCAGCTACGATCCGCAGGCTGGCGCCATGCGGAGCTACCTGTTGAGCAGAAGAAAACAGGAGGTTCACATAGAGGCACTCAATAAAAAATTCACGTTTGGAGCATGGGAAGCCATTCATACCGAAAACTCACACAAATATTCGCTGGAACAAGCCCGGGAACTGGGGCAGGCGACCAACTTCAGCATAGAATCTGTGTTCTTAGATAAAAACGAATATTTTGCGGATATACTCTTTGCCGTTGACTAAACCTATGACAGACATCAATCTCGCCTCCGGGGCAAGTTATTTCCGAAGCCCGGCACCTGCCATTCGCACAGCTATACAAGCACTGGAAGCAGGTGCAACAGGTCATGGTACCGCTGAAGGCATACCGGAACTGCGCGCCGCACTTGTAGAGCGGTACCGGCAAGAGGCCATTGACATTACGCCGGAGCAGGTGCTTATAACGCCAGGAAGTAAACAAGCCTTGTTTTACCTGTTCACGGTTTTGCTGCAGCAAGACTCCAATGAAGTGGTAGTTCCTACTCCTGCCTGGTTTGGCTTTCAGGAGCTAATGGGCTACTGCAAAGGCAAAATGATTCAGCTTCCTACCACGGCTGCATCAGATTTCAGCCTCCCGACAAGTGCCTTGCGCCAGGTGTTAAATGAGAACACTCGTATTTTGCTGCTTACAAACCCGGGCAACCCTACAGGCCGTGTTTACAGTAAACAGGAACTGGAAGAGCTGCTGGAGGTTACCAAAGAATATCCAAACCTTTATGTAATATCAGATGAAATTTATGACTTTGTTACTTACGATGGGCCTTTTACTAGTGTCCTTGCCTGCGAAGGGGATAAAGAAAGAGTAGTTGTTGTAAACGGGTTTTCTAAGTCCTTTGCCATGTCGGACTGGCGCCTTGGCTACCTGGTGGGGCCACAGGAGTTGGTAAAGAGATGTACTGCTTTTCAGGCAGCCACCATTGCAGGAGTAAGCAAGTTTCTGCAAAAGGGCGCTATAGCCGCCATACAGGAGCGCGATCAGGTACTGCCATCTATGCTGGAGGTCCTGCAGGAAAACAGAACACTTATGGCATCCGGCCTTAAAGAAATTCCGCACCTACCGTTCTTTGTGCCGCAGGGAGCTTATTATTTTTTCCCAGATTTCAGTCATTACCTTCCTTGCTCCACCCCAACCAGCCATATACTCAACAGCAGCATAGAACTCTGCGCTTACCTTACAGAAATTTATAAGCTACAGCTATCGCCGGGCGATTTCTTTGGATTACCCGGCCATGCCCGTATGTCGTTTGCCGTAGAAAGAGAAGTGCTCGCCGAAGCCCTGAGCAGGTTAAAAGAAGCGCTGGCAGGTTTAATCCAAAGCGAATAAGCTTTTGCCCAAAACATGAAAGAGGATGTTCGTGCAAGTATCGGGCATCCTCATTTCTTTTACTGCTTTATCACCTTGAAAATGGGATTTAAAATAGGCTTTTGGCAGTCAACATCAAACTAATTATTGGATCAGCTATAGCAGTCAGTTACCCAATAAAAACCACAGCACCTGTTACCATAACCTCTTTCACACTAATTGATGCAGCTAGTCATTGGGAACTGGTTATTTCTATTAGTCACCGCTCTAATAGATTATTCTAATAAAAAAGGCCTCCCGGAGGTACTTCTGCTCGTAATGCCCTTAGCCTCAGCCTGGTTAGTGCTAGTTTCAGGCACATTGGCTGCGGTACTCATGTTTACAAATACCTTGTAAGAAAGCATCTTAAACCGCGAGTTTGAGTTGAATTTGAGGAAGGCGCACCCCTCCCACCTGACCGACTACAAGAAAATCAGTTCTACCTGCCACCGCACAATCAAAATTAAAGACGTACTTTTGCGGGCCGAAATGAGTCCATAAGGTATGAGATCACAAGAATATAAAGAACATTTTTCTAAAAATTTCCTGCTTGCCTACCCTGTTGTCCTGAGCCAATTGGGGCACATCCTGGTAAGCGTGTTTGATAGCCTGATGGTAGGCCAGCTTGGCACCTTGCCACTGGCAGCCGCCTCCTTGGGCAATAGTGTGTTTGTGGTAACCATGATGTTTGGCATTGGCATCTCCATGAGCATTACCCCCCTTATTGCCTCTGCAGACGGTCGTGGCAACCCGACTCGCATTTCGCTACTGCTCCTGAATGGCTTAGTTTCTAACATATTGCTGGGTATGCTGCTTATGGTGGCTGGGTATTTTCTGTCGCCTGGTCTATCGATGCTCAACCAGCCGGAGGCCGTGGTAGACTTGGCCATTCCTTATATCCGGATATTGTTTTACTCCATTGTGCCGCTGATGGTGTTTCAGGCATTCCGGCAGTTTACGGAAGGGCTCTCGCTTACTAAGCAGCCCATGTACATATCTATTGTGGCCAACAGCATTAACGTTGCTCTGAACTACGTCCTGATTTACGGCAAGCTGGGCTTTCCTGCAATGGGATTGGAAGGCGCAGGTTGGGCCACTTTAATTTCACGCGTGCTGATGGCGCTGTTTATGGGAGGCTACGTGCTTTATGGGAAGCGCTTTGCCATCTACCGCAAATACCTTAATTTAAAACATTTATCTATTAGGCACATGTACCGCATTATGCAAATAGGGCTGCCCATATCGGGGCAGATGCTCTTTGAGGTGGGGGCTTTTAGCTTCTCTGCTATCATGATCGGGTGGATAGGTGCCCGTGAGCTGGCCGCACACCAGATTGCCATAAACGTAGCCTCCGTATCTTACATGATGGCCAGTGGTATAGCAGCAGCAGCCACTATTCGTGTGGGCAACCAGAAGGGCCTAGGCAATGTGCGAGCATTGCGGATGGCCGGTTTCAGCAGTTTTATAATGGGTACATTGTTTATGTTGGTCAGCGCCCTGCTCATGATCACTTTTAACCGGCTCATCCCCATGTTGTATATAGATGATCTGGAAGTGATTCATATCGCTTCTCAACTGCTTATAATTGCGGCGCTTTTCCAAATTTCGGATGGCGTGCAGGTAGTGGGATTGGGAGCCTTGCGAGGTCTGGAAGACGTTCGCGTTCCGAGCCTGGTATCTTTAGTCGCCTATTGGGTAATCGGACTCCCGCTTGGTTATTTGCTCTGTTTTAAACTTGGTGTTGGGGTAACTGGCATCTGGGCAGGGCTGCTAATCGGACTGTCTGTAGCGGCTGTTTTGCTCTTCTTACGCTTCCGAAAACAGACCCTAAAACTTCTTCAAAAATAATTCAAAAAAAATGCAACCTTTCTAAAAAGAGCCTTGTTGCCCTGGTAATGACGATAATTTTACTTTTAGCCAATGTTCATTATCACACTACTCCTATCCTTTGTAACAGGATTTTTTGCCCCCGCCACTGTGCCGGGAGCAGCTTCTCTGCCGGTACGCATTGAGAAAGATAACAGCTCAAAGAATGAAAAACTTTCTTGGTCTGCCCAAAGAAAGTTGAACTGGGAAGACTTTAAAGCAGACCCCGATGAAGAAAATCCGCATCATGCCTTAACAGCTGCTAACCTTGCCCTTGATGCCAAATGCCGGAACAACAAATTGGAATTTGAGGTGTCTTGCGTTTTTCTGCCTACACAATCGTGGTCAAAAAACAAAAAATCTGAGAAGTTGCTCTACCATGAGCAGCTCCATTTCGACCTGACGGAGGTGCATGCGCGCCTTCTTCGCAAAAAACTCTATGCCCTGGGCACCGCTTGCGATAATGTGCAGGAGAAACTGGGCCCTACTGTAACCGAGGCTTTTGCTGCCTGGAAAGCTGAGCAGGATGAGTTCGACAAAATGGCGCGCCATGGCTTAGACACAACTGTGCAAATGGAATGGGCTGCCAACATTGAGCAGCGCCTGCAGGAGTTGGAAGCGTATCAATAGTGCCTCTACTTTTTGGTTTGGCCTCTACTGCTTCTGATCGGGAATCCACTCTAACAATGAATATCTGAAATAGGCAAAAAGTCTGTTTGCATTTCAAAAAATTGGAAATGCAAACAGACTTTTTGCTTTTAGTGAGCCTCTGGTTAGCTTAATCTTCCGCTTGTCAGGCTGGTTAAATTTCCGTTAGCAATGAGGCATTTAAAAATTTAATCCTTATTTTCAGGATGTTAAATTCACGGTATGTTTAGAAAAGGGAATGCCTCGCAGGGTTATGTACTTGTTACCTTGTTTCTTGATATCCTTTGCCTGGGACTTGTACTGCCTGTGCTGCCAGGGCTCCTGAGTACCGTTACCGGCTGCAGTTTAAGTGAGGCATCGGTGTATGGCGGGTGGCTCATGTTTACTTTTTCAGCTGCACAGTTTTTGTTGGCTCCTGCCCTTGGCAAACTTAGCGACAGGTATGGCAGACGTGCTATTCTGCTCCTCTCGCTGCTGGGTATAGCCATAGATTATCTTTTTATGAGCTTTAGCAGTGGCATTGGCTGGCTATTTGCGGGCCGGCTACTAGCAGGCTCTACCAGTACCACACTCTACATGGCCAATGCCTACACTGCCGATATCACCCAACCAGACAACAGAGCCAGGCGCTTCGGATTTATAGGAGCTGCCTTTGGGCTTGGCTTTACCATAGGCCCGGTGCTGGGAGGTGAACTGAGCCAATTCGGCTTACGTTTTCCTTTTTATGCTGCACTTGCCATTACTGCCCTTAACATGGCCTATACCTGGTATTTCTTACCAGAATCCTTACCTAAAAACAAGCAAAGTGCTTTTGCCTGGAAACAGGCTAACCCCATTGGGACTTTGCTGCACCTGCGGCGCTACCCTCTAGTTGCAGGCTTATGTTGTTCTCTTTTTTGCACCTATATTGCCGTGCATGTCTTTCATAATGTGTGGGCTTATTTTACCTCGCTTAAGTTTAACTGGGGCGAAACCAGCATCGGGTACTCTTTTGGGCTGCTTGGAATCCTGATAGCCTTGGTGCAAGGCTTTGTTACGGGTTTGGTGGTACCTAAACTGGGGGTAAAAAGGACAGCCTTCGTAGGCATACTGCTTTACAGTTTCGGATATTTTTTGCTGGCACTTGCCAGTGAGAGCTGGATGATGTTTGCCTTTCTGGTACCGTACGCTTTAGGAGGAGTTTCTGAGCCAGCCATTCAAAGTATTATTTCAGGGGAAGTGCCGGAAACGGAGCAGGGAGAGTTACAAGGAGGTATTGCCAGTCTGGCAAGTGTTACGGCAATAGTGGGCGGACCGTTTATGAGTCATATTTTCGCCTACTTTACCAGCGACAGCGCCCCCCTGTATTTTCCGGAAGCTCCTTTTCTGGTGGCGACTGCCCTTACCCTGACCAGCCTGTTTATTGTGCTGCGGGTGCTGGCAAGCTATACTACCAGCTCCCAAAAAGCTGCCGCAAAGACAACAGCCAACCTGTAACTGTGCCTGTGCCGATTTAAATTCTGCTAATGAAAAGAGCCTTCCAGAGCCAAAAATGGTCTAAGTAGTTAATAGGTTAGCTCCTCTGCCAGCCATTGTTCATAGTATAGCCAGGTTCTGCAACAGCAGGTTTAAAACAGTTGCTGCACATTTTCTGGAGGTCGGCCAATTACGGCCTTATCGCCTTTTATGACAATAGGTCGTTCGATCAGGCCAGGGTTACTTTCCAGAATTTGGAGCCATTCTTCATCTGAATAGGTGTTTCCGGCAAACTTCTCTTTGTATAGCTTCTCTCCCTTTCGCACCAGTTCCTCGGGCCGGAGTTTTAATTTCTGTAGCACCTCTTTCAATTCAGAGGCAGTGGGTGCCTTTTTCAGGTACTCTACTATCTGCACCTCCTGCCCTGCCTCACGGATCAGATCCAGTGTCTGGCGACTCTTACTGCACCTGTTATTATGGTATATTGTTAGCATGTATTTGTAGTTGAATCAGGTTCTAAATTAATACATTTAGCCGGCTCACGCTAGTTTATCAGACAAAGAACTTTAGGTCCCATTACCTTCACACCTACCTCACCAACTCACTTCAGGAACAGGTGGAGCATTGTCTGCCAAACAGCTCCTCCTTCTGCAGCATTATTAATTCTTGCCCCTACCCTTCATTCATAAAATAGACTCCGGAAGGTCGTTTTCATTAGAATAATTCAGACTTGGATAAGCCTATCGTTTACTGGCACATACAGCAGTTCCTGCTAATTAAATGCTGCCCCTGTTTTTTATGCTGCACAATATTTACTAGCTTGACTTTGCAGCACTGCCTGCGCTAATACAACAACATGCAACGTATGACTACAACCACATCTATCAGGAGCCTGGAACCGTCGGCTCTATGGAACAATTTTGCTGATCTGAACGCTGTTCCCAGGCCATCTAAAAAGGAAGAACAGGTAATCCGGTTTATAAAAGAATTTGGGCAGAACCTGGGCCTCGATACCTTGGAGGATGAAGCCGGAAATGTAATTATCCGGAAACCTGCCAGCAGCGGCATGGAGAACAGACAAACCATTGTACTGCAGAGCCACCTGGACATGGTGCATCAGAAGAATGCCGACACCGATTTCGATTTTCTAACCCAAGGAATTGAGATGGTGGTAGAAGGTGACTGGGTAAAAGCAAAGGGTACCACCCTCGGCGCCGATAATGGTATAGGTGTAGCCACCATAATGGCGCTGCTGCAGGCAACCGACGTTGCGCACCCGCCTTTGGAAGCTCTTTTTACTATAGATGAAGAAACCGGCATGACGGGCGCATTGGCCTTAAAAGGGGGTTTATTAAAAGCCAGCATCATGCTGAACCTCGATACAGAAGACGACCAGGAGCTAACCATTGGCTGTGCTGGTGGCGTAGATGTTACTGCAATTGGAAGCTACGAGCAGGTTAATGCAGAGCAAAATAGCAAGGGCTATCGGCTTTCGCTTAAAGGTCTCACCGGTGGACACTCCGGTATGGATATTCACCTGGGTCGTGGTAATGCCAACAAGCTTATGAACCGGCTGCTCCACCAGGCTGCAACACAATATAATATCCAGATTAGTTCTATTGATGGGGGCGGATTAAGAAATGCCATACCGAGAGAATCGTTTGCTGAACTAAGTGTAGCTGCCAGCAACAGCTCTGCCTTCGAAAGCTTTATAAAAGAGCACACGGCTGTTTTGAAAACGGAACTTGCCACCACAGACCCAAAGCTGGAGGTGCAGCTCCAAAGCATGGAGGCTCCGGAAAAGGTACTTGCCCCTGAGTTCCAGGCCACTTTCCTGCGGGCGGTTTATGCCTGTCCTAACGGCATTTACCGCATGACCCCAGATATGGTGCACCTGGTTCAAACCTCTAACAATGTAGCCAGGGTACAAGTAAAGAATGGCAATTTCTCTGTGCAATGCCTCACCCGCAGCTCCGTAGATTCTGAAAAAGAAGATTTAGCTCGCGCCATTGAAGCCACTTTTGAGCTGACGGGTGCCCAGGTTGAACAAAAAGGCTCCTACCCCGGTTGGAGCCCCAGACCAGGCGCAACCATCGTAAAACTGATGAGTGAACTTTACCACACTATGTTCCAGGCCGCACCCCATGTAAACGCCTGCCACGCCGGGCTGGAATGTGGCATCATCGGAGCTAATTACCCTGACATGGAAATGATTTCTTTCGGACCAAACATCAGAGGAGCACACTCTCCCGACGAGCAGGTACAGATCAGCTCGGTGCAGAAGTATTGGAATTTCCTGCTCAAAACATTAAAAAGCATCCCGGAGCAGGAAAAGGCAGTATAAGAGCTGGACCTATGAACATAAAGGGAACAGGCGGACAAATACCACCTGCTCCCTCTCATTTTTACTTTTATGATGGAACAAAGAGAAGTAACCGATCAGGAAAAAACTACCTGGACCTGCGTGCAAGCCTACGCTGCCTTAGGCGATAAAGCTGCCGAGCTAACAGAAAGCGATCAGGGTACTGTAACTGTAGTATGTACACCAGGTGGTGGCGCTCAAACTGTCCGCATAGATGTCAGCAGCGATTGGCTTCAAAACCTGACCGATGAAGAGTTGATTGATAAAATTACAGCAGGGCAGCAAGAGCAGGCATAGCAAAGGTTCTTGTAAGACATAAAAAAGCGGCTACATAACCTGAAGCCGCTTCTTTTGTTTTTAGAGTATTGCAGGCAACTCTGCCCTTTAGGTGTTGCAGCGCCTCCGGTAGCGGATTACCATAGCCTTGGCATGGTGGCACTTCGGAGAGTGGAGGATTGCTGCTCTAACTGCTACTCCAGTTAACTAATAATGTTATTTTGCAAGGCATACTTAATTAAGGTTGCCGTGTTTTTGGTCTGTGTTTTCTCTAACAGGTTCTGTCGGTGTGTTTCTATAGTCCGCTTGCTTGTAAACAGTTTTTCTGCTATTTCAGCATTAGTAAACCCTTCTCCGATCAGTTGCAATACCTCCAGCTCCCGCTTGGAGATATCCTTCAGTTTTTTGTCTTTGCTATCTGTCTGAACAGGTCCACTGTAAGAGGTCTGATGCCCTACTTTTTTAAGCAGCTGTATGGCTACCGAAGAGCTGATATACAAAGAGCCACTCGCCACCAACCTGATAGCAGCACATAACTCTTCTTTTCCAGAATTTTTCAGAATGTAACCGCTGGCACCAAGCTCAATTACTCGGTTTACATAGTTTTCATGATCGAGCATAGAAAGCACCAATACTTTAATCTCCGGGAAGTGCTGCTGCAAATATTTGGTAGTTTCAAAACCATCTAGCTCAGGCATGTTAATATCCATCAGAACTACATCTGGCACAATGTCGTCCAGCATCTGTATTAGTTCATTTCCGTTAGAAGCCTCTCCTACAACTGAAATTGTAGATTCGTTATGGAGCAATGCTTTGATTCCATCACGTATAATCTTATGATCGTCTGTTAAGATAACGTTTATCATAGAATATGTAAAAAAAAATATTGTTGAATTCTACATAGTAATCAGGTCTGCAATTAGTCTATTATAAATTAATATACAGAAAAAAATCACTAAACGATAGAAATATATTTAATTTATTAGATATATTATCAATAAAAATAGAAAAACTAGTGTTATTAACTTTCAGCCGGTAGTCTTGTAGAGTGAAAGAGACTTATAAGGTACAGCATTTTATTTAAGCTAAACCCATTAAAACTGATTAAACGCCTTAATGAGGTAAAAAAGACGAAAATGAAGTTAGAAATAGAGTAATAGCTTTTTCTTTTGTGTAACCACGGAGATATCCTCCACACTTTGCCACCATCTTTCCGTTCCAGGATGTATAATTATTAAAATTATGCCGCATAACCTTTATGTATAAGAAAACTCAAGTATAAATGGCTTAAATTAAGTGTTTACCTCTCTTATAATCCGTATTTGCTCCAAAACTTTTTCATATTTTTAATTTAATTTTATTGATGATAAATACAATAATTAACTTAAATCTAATTTTTAACCAAAATAATTCACTTTTATATCATCAAATACATGTATTTATAAAGGTGGCCATTCACAAGTCTACACAGAAACAAACATAGTTATAACACAGGATATTCGAGGTATTTTTTCCGCGTAAAAAGCCTTCCATAAACGCTGGTATAAACAAGTTTAATACATCAAGCGCCGCTCTCTCCAGTTGGGCCCATAAAAAATCCATCACTATTTTTTATAACCAATACCACCACTCTTTTTGCCTTAAAATTATATGGTGAATTCTTCTGACGCTATTGAGTAGATATGGGAAAATCCTTCCCTTTGGTTATAATGAACTAAAAAGGAATTGACTTTACCCAAACAACTGAAATTCGAACCTAAGTATGAAGCAATTTAATATAGTAACCTCCTATTTAGATGGAGGCATTATCCTGTCACTCTCCGGAGAATTAGATGCTTGTTCATCTGTTGTAGCTGACAGAGCAATGGAGGCGGCCATGAATGCGGGCCAAAAACTATTACTTGTTGATTTTCAAGACCTTCATTATATATCGTCGGCTGGCATAGGCTTCTTTTTAGCAAATCTGCACATGAGCCAGAAGCAGAATATTGCGCTGATTCTATATGGTATGCAGCCTACTATCCGAAATATTTTTGAAGTTGTCGGGCTCCAGAAAATATTCCTGCTGGCCGAGTCGCTTGAGGACGCTTTAATGTTGGTGCACGATGCTTAATGTTGCATGTTATGTTTATGTTTTGATTTAAAAATACCTGGTTCCAGGTATTTCATTAACAGGACTTTAGCTTTACATTTGTTATGATTTCAGTTCTTTTACAAAGTAAACACCACCGTTCTTCTAAAACAGCCCGAAGCTTCTGATACACGTTAATCAGACTCCACTTAAGAAGTAATACTTGTGCTTTAATACCTTTAACTGATTTCCATCAGATTATATGTAGCGCATAAACTTATGAAGATAACTTTTACAACTGAAGATAATATTTACCATATTCAGCTTGTAGGCGATTTAGAACCTAAAACTTTTTCTGTTTTAAGATCAACCTTGTTACAAGCAATTATTGCCAAAAAAGCGAATAAGGAAGTGTGGTTAGACTGTAGCATGTTAACAAGCATTACCCCCGAAGCTATAGAGTTTTTGATACTGTACCAATATATTCTAAAGCAACGTAACATCAACTTTTTGCTTATACAATTAAACCAGCAGATCCAGTACCTGTTTAACACCACACAACTGGATGCCACCATACCTGTTGTACCAAACAAAGAACTGGCGTACTACCTTTACCACTCGAACCAACTAAACAGTTTAGCAAATTATTCATGATACATGCCACTCTCATGTATTTACTCTAAACTACCTTTGTTAGGCTAGAGAGGCAGCTGTGTTTTAGCAGAAGCTTAAGATGGGTGCATCCGTGGAAAAGGATGATACTGCTCCTTCTAAAAGAGAAGGCTTTTCTGGTCATCTCTAACATAAGATAACCAGAAAAGCCTCCTTTTAATAATACCTATGGCAATTGGGGCAGCAGTTTAAATAAAATAACGGCTCTCAGTTTGAGACTACCTTTAATCTGATGCTCCTTTAGATGCCCTATAGTTGTGGCTTCGCTGCCTGCCGAACCAATTATGATCGGCTTCCTGATCTGGAATGCCAGTACCTTCTGACGAGCCGTAGTCTCCTTCTGTAAAATTCCGGGTCTGACCAGCCCAGTCAGTTAAGTTAGAGTTTTCATTGTTGTTAAATTCTGATCCGTAAATGGCGCTGCGCATCGAGCTCCCAATATGGCGGTTCTCGCTTGCATTGCCAGAGCTGTCGCCGTAGTTGCCAGCGTAACCTGCCGTCCAACCACGATTAATCATCTCCTGACTGGCTCCACCAATTGTACCCGTCTCCTTAAATACACCACCGCTAAAAGGCCCTGTTGCAAAATTTTCTTCCTCCCTGTAGTGGCCTTGGTCCATATGGAATGGCCCACGTTTAGGAGTAGAGCCTTTGAACGATGCTCCGTAACCTGAGGAAGAACCGTAACCAGCTGAGCCGGCACTTCTATAATCGATGGCACTGCCCTTACTGGACCTGCTCTGCCAACTAGCATTGGCCGGAGCATGGCTCCCGGCACCTGGTGCGTAACCAAAATGACCTGCGCTACCCCGGCCTGCGGAAGAGCCATAGCTACTATCCATAAAGGTACGGCCATAGCCAGTCTCCCTGGACGACTCATTGTAGCCTGGTTCATTATTATAGTTACTACTGCTCATGCTGCTATAACCTCCCCAAGGCTGCTGACCTGACTTGCCATATCTGGAGCTTGGTTGCTGGTTGTAGAGGCCGGTATAACCTGAGCTGTAATCGGTGGCGGGACTTTGGTTATGGCCAAAGGGATCATACCCATAAGAGCCTGATGATGCCTGATAGCCGCCCCTGTCGTAGTTGCCATAGCCTGAGGCTCTATAACCCTTGCTTCTAGCAGTGTGGTGGTGTTGATCGTCCTCTCCGGCAATTCTTTCCCAGGCATTGTTGATCGTGTCTCCAACTCGTCCCAAGAAGCCTTTGTCCTTGCTTCCATCCTGTCTTTCCTCCCCTGAGCCGTGCAATCTGTCATGGGAGCCATAGCCACCATCTTCGTAATTACGCTGATAATTCCTTGCCATAGTTTAACTGTTATTTGAAAAGTAAAAATGATAATGACTCTATATGTTTAAACGCAGGATGAGTTTTCTGGTTGAGTGAGAATAGCACAAAAAGGACTGGTTAATTTAAATATAATTTGAATCTGACACATTAGCTAACAAATTATTAATCAACAGCTTACAGTTTTTAAAAAATCAGTTTTTGCACCTGAAGGAATGCGTATTTACATAGAGCCATGTATTAATACTGATTTAGGACAACAAGAGCGGATTTTTGAGCACCTGCAGCTACAAACCAAGGCCAAATTCGTAAGCTCAACTAAGAGCATGACACTTGCTGACAATACTCTATAGCCTACTTTTTACCATTATGTGCCTACATGGGGTACGCCAAAGAATCTTAAGCTTAAAAGAGCCAAGCTAAATGAAGATAAAAGAAATAAGGGTGATGCGTGGTCCAAACTACTGGTCTGTAAAGCATCCTAAGATTATTGTAATAAAACTTGCTCTCGAAGACCAGCAGGAAACGCTGACCAGCGAAATACCTAATTTTGCGGAGAAGCTGGAAAAGCTGTTTCCGGGTATGTATAAACACCGATCGTCTGAAGGGACGGATGGTGGCTTTTTCAGGTTAGTACGGCAGGGAACCATACTCAGTAAGGTGGTGCAGCATATAGCATTAGAATTGCAGACAATGGCTGGCATGGACTGCGGCTATGGCCGCCGCTATGCGGCTCCACAGCCAGGCGAAGATTTTGTAGTGTTCTCGTACCAGCAGGAACGGGCCGGTGAGTACGCAGCGCAGGCTGCTGTGCGCATAACAAACGAATTAGCCTTAGGCCAGAAGGTTAACATAGTACAGGACATTGCGCGACTTCACCAGATCAGGGAAGATGAGTACTTTGGGCCCAGCACCGAAGCCATTGTAATGGAAGCTGTCAGTCGCAATATCCCCTACATCAATAACCAGAAGCGAAACCTGATTCAGTTGGGCTATGGCATCCATCAGAAGCATATTCAGGCAGCCATGACCAGCAACACCTCCAGTTTTGCCGTTGAGAGTGCCGGGAACAAAAACCAGACAAAGCTTATACTGGAAGATGCAGGCATTTCGGTACCTAAGGGTAGAATTATTTATACTGTAAAAGAGTTGGAAGAGGCAATAGATGACATTGGTTTCCCGATCGTGCTAAAGCCTCTCTATGGCAACCAGGGCAAAGGCGCCAGCATTAATATACAAAACTGGAAAGATGCTCTAAAGGGTCTTCATGAGGCACAACGCTATTCTGAGGCTGTAATGGCAGAGCAGTATATTGTAGGTGCTGACTACCGGCTCCTGGTTATAAACGGTAAGTTTGTGGCTGCTGCCAAACGCACACCAGCCATGGTAATAGGAGACGGCGTGTCTACGGTTCAGCAACTGGTAAAGGAGGTGAATAAAGACCCAAGGCGCGGCATCGGTCACGAAAAGGCTCTGACTCACATCAAAATAGACAAGCTTACCCGCGCCATCCTTCGGGAAAAGGAACTCACCTTAAAATCGGTGCTTCCACCTGGAGAGGTGCTCTACCTTAAAAATACCGCCAACCTCAGTACGGGTGGTACAGCTACCGACGTAACCGATATGGTGCACCCTTTCAATGTTCAGATGGCCGAACGCATTGCTGGTATCGTTGGCTTGGATATTTGCGGCATAGACGTTATGACTACTGACATTGCCATTCCGTTGCCCGAAACAAGAGGAGCTGTTATAGAAGTGAACGCTGCCCCTGGTTTGCGCATGCATATATCGCCTACTGAGGGGCTGGCGCGCAACGTAGCGGAGCCCATCATCAACATGCTATTCCCATATGGCTGCCCCAGCCGTATTCCGATTGTGGCTGTTACAGGCACCAATGGCAAAACCACCACTACCCGACTTATTGCGCACATGCTGCGGTTTAAAGGTTACCAGGTTGGCTTTACCACCACCGATGGCATCTACATTCAAGAGAACAAAATAATTTCTGGCGACACCACCGGTTCCTACAGCAGTGAGTTTGTACTGAAAGACCCAACTGTTAACTATGCAGTGCTGGAATGCGCCAGAGGCGGTATTGTACGCTCCGGCCTTGCCTTCAGGCAATGCGATATAGGCATTGTGCTGAATGTGGCTGCTGACCACCTGGGCCTGAAAGACATCAATAGCCTGGAAGAAATGGCGCAGGTAAAGGGGGTAATACCTAAAACAGTTTGCTCTAATGGCTATGCCATTCTAAATGCCGACGATGACCTTGTGTACAACATGAGTGGTGGCTTGTCCTGCAAAGTTGCGCTTTTCAGTTTAAATGAAGCAAACCCGCGCATACTCAAGCACATTTCCAAAGGTGGGCTGGCTGCTGTGCATGAAGATGGCTACATCTCGATTTTTAAAAACACTTACAAAATGCGGGTAGACCGGGTGGCTGATATACCACTTACCTTTGGAGGGCGCGCAAAGTTTAATATCCAGAATGTACTGGCTGCTACACTAGCCGGTTACATCGCTCACTTCGAGATTGCCGAAATCAGAACCGCCCTTCGCACCTTCCTTCCTTCAGCGGAGACAACTCCGGGCCGTATGAACTTGTTTAAACTCCCCAAGTTCGAAGTGCTGATCGATTATGCGCATAATATTGCCAGCATGGAGGCTATAGGCGATTTTTTGAACAACGTAAAAGCTTACCCAAAAATCGGTATTCTGGCAGGAGTTGGCGATAGAAGCGCAGACGACATAAGAGGTGTAGGTAGCGTAGCCGCAACTATGTTCGACGAAATCATTATCAGACAGGATCTGGACACCCGCGACCGAAGTGGCGCAGAAATAAACAAGCTCCTGAAAGAAGGCATTGCATCAACAGGCAGAGAAGTAGTGGTTAAAGAAATCAAAGAGGAGATCCGGGCCCTGGCGAATGCCCTTGAATATGCCCCGGAAGGCTCCTTTATTACTTTGTTTTCGGAGAATATAACGGAAGCTGTAAAATTAGTGGAGAGTTTTCGGATTATCCAACATCGCACAGCGGTTTCTGAAGAAAGTCAGGCACATTCATAAAGATATAGGGCACAAGATCCAAACCGAAGATTCTGCCTGTGGTAACCCATGAAGTAAAAGAGGCATTTTGCCCTCCGGAAGGGTCATTTTATTACCATAATTTAAGAGTTTTTTATTGCCTGCGCTACTCACTATTATTAAAAAGCAGGCTTCAAAAACAACACAAGTGAACCCGATACAACTATGAAAAACTATACGATTATCATTCATGCAGGTGCCGAAACAATAAAACCAGGAGAACTTTCGGCCGAAAAAGAGAAAGCGTACCGCAAGGGCCTGCAACAGGCGCTGGAGGCGGGCTGGCAAGTGCTGCAGCAGGGTGGCTCTGCTGTGGATGCCGTAACTGCTGCAGTAAAAAGCATGGAGGACGAGCCGCATTTTAACGCAGGCAAAGGCGGAAGCCTTACCCAACGTGGAGAAACCGAGTTTGATGCCGCTATAATGGATGGGGAAACGCTAAAGGCAGGTGCTGTGGGAGGTATCCGCTATTTACAAAACCCGATCACACTAGCCAAAGTGGTAATGGAAAAAGGTGAGCATGTTTTTATTACCGGTACTGGTGCCGAAGAATATGCCTTGCGGTTTAACCTACCTTTTAAAACACCTGATTATTTTATTACAGAAGAAAAAAGAGAAGCCTGGCTAGATCAGCTTCAGGAAACGGTGGCCCCGGGCGAGCATGACACGGTAGGTGCTGTTGCACTGGACCAACAGGGCAACCTGGCAGTAGCTACTTCTACCGGTGGTTTAACTAACCAAATGAAAGGCCGCATTGGTGACAGCCCCATTATTGGCGGCGGCACCTTCGCCGACAACGAAGTTTGTGCAGTGAGTTGCACAGGCGAAGGCGAGGTAATTATGCGGGGCGTGTTGGCGCACGAGGTATATGCATTAGTGAAATATGGTGGCTTTACGCTGCAAGAGGCCGCAGAAAAAACCATTGAACTGCATAACGACAAACTAAAAGGCGACAAGGGTTTAATTGCTCTCTCCCCTGCTGGCGAAGTAGCTCTGGCCTTTAACACCGGCTTTATGAAGCGCGCTTACCGCATTGGCAACGATGAGCCGGTGGTGGCACTCTGGGAAAAGGAGTAGCAGGCGAATCAGCCTCAGGAAGCTATTCCTGATTCAACCAATGTTTTTAAGTAATAGAAAAGCACGCCAATCATTTACACATCTTTTTCGGACTAACGTTTATACAAATTCTCATAGGTAGAAAGCCGGGCTGACATTGTGCAGCTCGGCTTTCGTTATTTCCTGGTCATATATGGCTCCCATGCATCACTTTCCCAAAAAAGCCTCTGGAAGGTCAAAATCATTAGAATAATTTGGCTGTTGATGGCTCGAGATAGTTCGACTAGTTAATAAACTCTTTGCAGATCCATGCTGCAGCTACAGAGCAAACACCTTTGCCAGGTGCACCTATTGAGGCTCCACTGCCTGAGCGGTCAGCGAGTGGGGGTGCAGGAGCCCTCGATTTGGAGCATCTTGATTTTTTTTGTTCTTTTTGTATCAAGACAAAAAGAACAAAGACTACAACAATACAACAACTCCACTTCGCTGTCGCAGCAAGAAAAGTTACTATGCGAACTTAGACAAAATATGCTCTTGGCTCTCGCCCACAAGATCCTTCCAGGATGACAAAGAAGGATGGCGGAGGAGCAACAAATAAATTCGGCTTCAGCACAAACCAATTATTCTAATGAAAACTCCTTTCCAGAGGCTATTTATCCAAATTGAACGCAGGGGCTATCACTTGATCTAAAAAATATTCTTTTAAATCGGCTGGCCCTACACACTAACTTCGCCTCCTGATGACCGTAAGCACGGATACATAACAAACCTAACGCTGTTAAAGATTTATGCAGGAACAACGGCTCATAACAGGGCAAACAGAAGAAGCAATTTGCCAGCAATTGGCAGAGGACATGCAGCAGCACCCAGACCTGCTACAGTACCAAGTACTGTTACAGCAAGCACCTTACCAGGTCCTGTTTCGGTTGGATGTAGACCTAGGTGGGGGCTTTGAGAGTGGTATTTCCAGCACATTATTTAGTGCAACCCTTCAAAAAAGCAGTGGGTACAGATTCAGGCTCCAACAGCAGGGGCTATTGGAAGAGGTAGGTAAATTGCTCGGCATGCAGGATATTAAGATTGGAGATTCGGAGTTTGATGCACATACCCTTGTACAGGCAAACCAAGAAGAGAAGGTAAAGCAAATGCTATCGCAGCCAGATGTACGCTCACCTTTTCTGCAGTTATCCGACTACCAGGTGGAGCTAACCTTACCCGGAGAGGCAAATGAGCCAGCAAGGCTCGACTTCTGGATTCAGGAGGCGATAACAGACCCTATTCAGCTTTGCCAGCTCTATCACTCCTTTATGGCTCTTTTAAAATTTTCTGAAACAGATCAAGCGCTGTAAGACACTGACTTTAAAAATGACTGATGGATCGGAAAATACACATTGGCACTTCCGGCTGGCATTATAAACACTGGATGGGCAACTTCTACCCCGATGGAGTAAAATCAAAGGACTTCACCAGTCACTATATACGCCACTTTCAGACTGTTGAAATCAACAATTCATTTTATAAGCTCCCATCGGCTGAAACGTTTGCCACCTGGCGCGCTTCTGTCCCACCTGAGTTTTTATTCTCGGTTAAGGGCAGTCGCTTTATCACCCACATGAAAAAGCTAAAGGACCCACAGGAGAGTATTGCCCGCTTTTTTGAGAATGTGAATGCCTTGGAAGAAAAACTGGGGCCGATCCTTTTTCAGTTACCTCCCGGCTGGAGCGTGAACGAAGACCGACTGGCTGGCTTTCTGGCGGCACTCCCTCCGCATTACCGCTATACATTTGAGTTTAGGCACCACAGCTGGTACAGTCCTGGCGTGCTGGAGTTGCTCCGGCAACATGGGGCTGCCTTCTGTATTTATGAGCTAGAGTGGCACATGTCGCCGATGGAGGTGACCACAGATTTTGTATATGTAAGGCTGCATGGGCCAGAAGGCAAATATGCCGGCAGCTACTCCGACGACACCTTGCGCTGGTGGGCTGGCAACTGTAGGAACTGGCATCAACAGGGGCTCGAAGTGTTTATTTATTTCGATAACGACCAATACGGATTTGCCGCTTTTAATGCCCAACGACTTCAGCAATTGGTTTGGGAACAAAACTGAGTCAGCAACAGTTTTGATATCAGCATCTATGTTGCAACAACTAACAAAATCAGACAAAGCAAAACAAAGTTTGCAATGGCTTGTTTTGTGGTTGTAAAACAAAGTGAGCTATAACTAAAAGTTATGACCTATAAAGGATAGTAATTAGCAAATATTATCTGGAAGTGGTTATTTTGTAAACAATAATGCAGGGATTTTTTTATTCCTGAAAACCGAGAATTAGCAATTTATAATGATACAAACTGATATATGCATAGTAGGCGCAGGCCCAGTAGGCTTATTTGCCGTATTCGAAGCCGGACTGCTTAAAATGCGCTGCCACGTGGTAGATGCCCTGCCTGCAGTTGGCGGACAACTCTCTGAAATTTACCCTAAAAAGCCGATCTATGATATTCCGGGATTTCCGGAAGTACTAGCCGGTGATCTTGTAAAAAACCTTGAAAAACAGATTGCTCCCTTCCACCCTACTTTTACGCTCGGTGAGCGTGTGGAGGAGCTGCAGAAGCAGGAAGATGGCTCTTTTATAGTAGTTACCTCTGAGGGCACTCAAATTGCCTGCAAGGTAGTGGTTATTGCAGGTGGCCTGGGGTCTTTTGAACCTCGCAAACCTGCTATCGATAACCTGGAGCATTTTGAAGGCAAGGGCGTAACTTATATGGTGCGCGATCCGGAGCTTTTCAGAAGTAAGAAACTAGTAATAGCAGGTGGCGGCGACTCTGCCCTTGACTGGACCATTTATCTGGCTGGCCTGGCAGAAGAGCTCACACTGGTTCACCGTGGCACTACCTTTAGAGGAGCACCGGAATCGGCCGAAAAAGTAATGTCACTGGCCGAAGAAGGCAAAATAAAACTCCTGCTCAAGTCTAATGTTACAACGGTCCAAGGAAATGGCAAACTGAACGCTGTTTCTATTTCAGTAGACAACGAGGAGCAGTACAACCTGGAAACCGATTACCTTATTCCGCTGTTCGGCCTGGTGCCAAAGCTTGGACCACTGGAAAACTGGGGACTGGACCTCGATAAAAATGCCATTGTAGTAAACACTGTAGACTATTCTACCAATATTCCGGGAGTGTACGCCATAGGTGACATTAATACTTACCCTGGCAAGCTCAAGCTGATTCTTTGCGGCTTTCACGAAGCTGCACTTATGGCTCAGAGCGCCTACAACATTATTAACCCAGGTAAGAAGTATGTTCTGAAGTACACGACTGTAAACGGAATACAGGAAATATAATGGAAGACGCCATAACGATATATGTTGAACAGGAAAACGGAGAGCGTGTTCCTGTTGAGGCCCCTACTGACATGGGGCTGTCTGTGATGGAAATTTTGAAGGCTAGCGAATACGACATTCCTGCCATTTGCGGAGGCATGGCCATCTGCGCCACCTGCCATGTAGAGGTGCTGGAAAGTGGCGAGCTGCCTGAGCCAAGCGACGATGAGGCTTTTATGCTGGAGTCGCTTCCACATGCTACCGAAACCAGCCGCCTGTCGTGCCAGCTGCGAATAGGCCCGGCATTGGACGGATTAGTGGTTCGCCTGAAGCCAGAGGCGTAAAATTGATTGCTGGTTGTTGATGGTTGCTATGTTCTTACATGCTTGACCATCAACAACCAGCAATTAAATTCCTCGCCGGAGGTATTTCTTGATGCAGTGCACCGAACCGGAATTTTCGGCAAACGGATTAAAGTCCTCCAGCATCACCACCTTAAATCCCAGCTCTTCCCAGAGTTATTTATTTGCCTTATCTGTCTTTTTTAACTCCGGCCAGCTGCCGTGCCCATAGGAAGGCAACCAAATTGTTTTCTCATCCTGGCTCTTAATTTCTACTAAAGCATTGTTGGCAGTGGCAAAAAACCATTTGCGCGCCTTTTGTTCTTCATCGTCTACATAAGTAACCGGAAGCGGGTTGCGGAACACCTCGAAGCCCTGCTTTTGCAGGTAACTGGCAATATCATCAAACACATCAGGTGCACTGTAGTGTATTAGCTCCTCCCCCAGCAGCTCTGCCGCCATACGGGTATCTCCCACCACAAGCTGGTACTTGCCCTGCCTGTTGCGGCCAGCCAGCGTAATAAACATATCGATGTGAAAAAGCGGCTGGACTGTGCCTTCCTGGTTTTTAGTATGAAAGGTCTCTGTCCATTCGATGCCATTTTTTCTAAACTTCCTGTTTTCCTCTCCAGGCACATATAAGGTGGAGCCTACAAAAATAAGCTTGCGCTCTTTATCGAAGTACTTAATAAAAAGCCTGCCCACGGTTTCAGTAGCTGAAACTCCGTTTTCTAACGGCAACACCCCGTGCAGGTCCAGCATAGAGTCTATACCGTAATCTGCTCCCATCAGGAAAAAATCATCTCCTGTGAGAATATTACCACCCTCAAAATACACTGGAATGGTTACCCGCTCCAGCTCAAGGGCCTGAGCGGTAAGGTAACTCACAAAACTGTCGGCGCCGCGCCGGTTGGAATGCGGCTGTACCAGAAACCGCTTGCCGTTTTGATTATCGGTTATAACCTCGTAAGCATCTTCTGCCCAAATAAACATCTGGTATCGGTCCGGCACCAGGTGCAAATGCGCCCGCTCCTCTAGCTTATTATCCTTCAGCCAACGGGCCAAGTTCTCGGCGACTTGCTCGTGTACCATCAGGTGCAGTTGCGTGTAAGTAGGCAACTTGAGAAACAGGTCTTTATACGCTTTCCAGAGCGGATTATCGGCACCTTCAAACACATAGGCCGGAATAGTGAACAGAATCGCTTCCAGTGCGCCATCGGCACTGCTGGTCATGCAGGGCTGCTGTGGCAGGTGCATGAATTTCTCCAGAAAGCCCATGGCAATGGCGCGTCTGCGCATGCCGCTTTCGGGTAGGTCTTGCTGTGTTTCATTAAACAAGCCCTCCACCAGAGGGTAGTGTCTTTTCTTGAAAGGTAGTTTTTCTGACATGCATAGTGGCCTTAGTACTTCCATGACTTACGGGAAACAGGTTTACTTTTTTGTCTTCTTACCCATTTTTTTAAAAAACCCTCCATAAATGGCCTCCTTCTACCTTATAGTTCCCCATATACGACAGACACTCATTGTTATACAACACCACCTCTAGCTTTTGCTGACGGTGCTCTTCCTTGTGTATGAAAGAAAAATCCTCAATCTGATTATCATCAATTCTTCTAATAAAAAAGGCCTTGCAGAGGCATTTTAAGGTATTATAGGTCAAGGGTTACAACCTGCCACATGACACTGGCTAATTTTAGCTTATAAAAAAACGGTAGCAGATTAGATCATCTGCTACCGTTCTGCTAAGTTTCAAGCGCTCCTCTTACTGGGGCACCTGATTTCTATCTTTAAAAAGTATATTGCTTACTAAATAACCGGGTCTTCTGTATCGGGATTTGTGCGCCTGTTTCTTCTGCTGGCATCATCATCTAGGTAGTCATCATCTTCAAGTGTGGTTCCTGTGCGGGTTTCGCCGGGTCTGATCTCGTCTACTTCCACATCGGTTTTATGCACGGTGTCTCTGATAATAGTATCATGCTCCTCTACCTCTTTCCGGATAGTTACCTCCTCTACAACGTTAGCCTCTTTTGATACTACCGGCACCTCTGCATGCTCAGTAATCTCGATTTCGCCTTCCTTAAAATTTTGCAGATCCGCTTCAGAAGCTGGCCGGTTTACCGGGTTACGCTCCACGTACACATTTTCTTCACGCAGGTTAATGTCCTCTTCTACGGGACGCTCTAGAACTTTGGCACGAATACGGGCTCCGCCTGTTTCGATGGTTCTTTTGCCAACTTCCAGATTTTCTTCTATAATAGGAATGGTCTCAGAATCAGTGCCTGTGGCAGGAGCTTCCGTAGCCGGTGGTCTTGAAGCCATGCGTCGGCGGTACAGGTTATCTTCGTTATACACATCGCTATCGTAGTCTGAGTGTTGAGTGGTTCCGGAAGCAGCTGCGGCTCCGGCAACTCCTGCGGCTCCTATTCCGCCGAAAACTCTTCGAACTTCCGATTCTGTGTTGCTGTTAAGGTTGTCGCTGCTATAAACTGGCAAGGCGGTTAAATGGTCTGCTGTCACATTGTTGAGGTACAGCACGTCGTCTGATTCGTGCAGCTCTGCCACACCAATAGGTACCAGTACGTTCCGAGGCTCCAGGTCCAGCACGTTTCCTTCCAGGTCAAGTACCAGGTAGCGCACCTTCAAGGCGGTAGGATCAAAAATAAGCTCATCTACTTCGCCTATGGTTTGGTCCTGTGCATTTTTAACTTTCCAGCCCCTAATGTCTGGCTGACCTTCTGCAATTTCGTAATCGCTGCCGCCTAACTCAATTAGCTGGCTGCTGTTTCTTAAATTTTCGTTTTCGTTCATAGCTCAAGTTTTTAAGAAGAAGCTCTTCTTCTGGTAATTAAGGTCAATTGGTTTTGCTGTATGCAGTGGTTTAATTGTTTTTTATGGCCACAATCTCTACCCGGCGATTTTGCTGGCGACCAGCTGCCGTTTCGTTAGAAGCTACTGGCTGAGATTCACCAACCGGGTGCACAGATATGTTGTCGTCAGACAAGTCGGTGTTATTGGTTAGCCAATTTTTTACAGATTCAGCACGCTTTTCGGCGAGTTCCTGGTTTGTGTCTGCACTACCCTGAGTATCGGTGTGGCCGTATACCCGCACTTCCCCATCTTTGTAGCGCTGCGAAACAGAAGCCGAAATTTGCTTCAGCTTAGCTTCTGCACTGCTTTTAATTTCGCTCTTTCCGGTATCAAAAAGAAGTGCTTCGTCCAGACTGTAAATGGCATACTCCTCATTGCCACGCACTTCTATGTCCTTGTCAGAAACTTCGGAGTAGGTAGCAGTGGGAGCGTTAAAATCAATTGCATTCCAATCGCGTGTCCTGGTAGAGGTGGTCGTGGCGGCAGTGGTGTCGGTTGTATTTGCAGGATCTGTGGTATTTACATTGTCATTGTCATTGCAACCTCTTAAAAGGAAGAACAGGAGGGCAATTCCGATTAATGCTAAAACAATCCAGAGCCATCCTGGTCGGCCCTTTTTAGGTTGTACATCTAAGTCTGCCATAGTGTAGTTTTATTTTGTTAGTGTAAGGCAAAAGAACATTTCTTAAAATAATACCTTGTACGCCCCAACAAGAACACTTGTTCATAAATTATTAAAATATTAATATTAAATAACTTACGAAACAAGTTAACAATTCATAAACGAGTCCTTTTATTTATATATTACAATATTTAACCTCCCACTAGCAATATCATAAGTGGCAGGTCTGGTGAATTGGCAAGGGATGCAAGTAACAAGTAATGCGGATACGACTTTTGGTTTGTAACTGCTACACTCGAAGCCTGATTAACATTTTAAAACAACAACTCTGCAGCTCCTGAATCAGCTGAGAGTTGCAGGGCTGTATCATTGGTGATTTATATTGCATCTTGCACAATTTACAGGCTCGTGCTTTCCGTATTCTGCACTTTCTTGGCTGAGACCCAAAGCGCAATCAGGAAAAGCTCTGCTACTCCATCCAGCATGTAAATATTCCAGATGACGTCGTTTAGCGCATAGTAAAAATCGATGAATGCCATACTGGCTGCACCGCCCACTCCTAACCATTTAATTTCGGCAGTTACCCGCCTGTGCAGCCCTGCTGCTAATAAAACAGCGCCTATTACAGTTAATAACAAACCAACGGTGCGAACCAGCCACAAATCTTCTTTTGGCCCCGAGACCCAAATAAAACTCGGCATATGCACCAGCGGCCAAACGCCTGTTACTGTCCAGTATATTCCCTGAAGTTTAGAAACGAAAGCAGGTTTTACCATAGCGAAAAGTGTTTTTTGATTGTACGAGAAAGTAAATAGCAGGCTTTAATTCGTGGTTTAATTTTTAGGATAAACTCCTTCTTGAAAGCAGCCTTAAAGCGCACACTACACCAGGTGGCATTACACAACTTTGCTAATAATCAACTATCCCACCAGTTTGAACAGCAGCTGCCGAGGGTAGCCCTCTTTACCTTTTGCCTAGTATCTTGAAAAAGCCTCTGGGAGACCCTTTTCATTTGAATAATTTAGATTGAGGGATAACCTCGCAAATAAACTTTACCGTACCTTTTACAACACAATTTTGCAAACAAGGCTATGAAAATAAAAGACACAAAAACCATATACGAAGGCTTTTACACATTTCGGAAACTGACGCTGGAGCAGGATGGGGAGACATTTGAGCGGGAGCAGTTTGAGAGTGGCCATGCAGCGGCGGCCATTGTGTATAACACCGACAAAGACTCCTACATTTTTGTAAAGCAGTACCGCTACAGTGCCGGCATGGAGCTGCTTGAAACTGTAGCCGGCGTGGTAGAAGATAACGATCCCGAAAAAACAATCCGGAAAGAAATAGAAGAAGAAACGGGTTATGCGGTAGACCACCTCAAGCATGTTTGGGACTTTTTCTCTTCGCCGGGTGCCTGTACCGAAAAAGTATTTTTGTTTTATGCTGAAGTTAGCAAAAAGAAGTCTGAAGGAGGTGGCCTTGATGAAGAGCAGGAGCAGATAAAAACGGTGGAACTGCCCATGGAGGAGCTTCTGAAACAGAAATGGGCAGATGCCAAAACCATTATTGCAGTACAGTGGCTCGCCGCACAAGAGCAGGTGTTTCTGAAAAAGCCTGAAACCAAGCTTTAAGAATAGCCTGCGGAGCAAAAGAAAACTATAGGTTTAACTTGCTCTTTAATAATTAGCCACTTCCGAAAATTATTCTAATGAAAATGGCCTTCCGGAGGTATTTTAGGAATAAACGCTGCCAGGGTTATGGTGCTTAGGGCAGGTGTGGCAAGTGGTGGAATGAAATAAAAGTTGAGGATACATGTAGAGCTGCCACACACCGTGTATCCTCAGACTGACCACCTATTATACTAAAAGATCAGAGCATAAATCTATATATGAAGCTGGTCGTATATAGGCAGGGTGTACTTTTCTCCGCGCGATAAAAGGTGTACTTTCATATCGCGCACTGTAAAAGGTTCTCCTGTTTTGATTTCGTAGATATTGGTATGGCTAATGCCCATGCCATCTACTATCGTAACCAGTCCGCTTCCCAGCACTTCCATTTCTTTGCCTTCGGTAACAAGTATGGCTGTATCTTCTTCCAGGCCGATACCAATGCAACCCGGGTTTGTACAAATTGCCTGCGACATACGCACAATCCGGCCTCTGGCAATAAAATGTGTGTCGATGGCTACATTTTTTAAAAATTCGAGGCCTGTTGTGATTCGGACATCGCCTTTAATATAACCTCCCTGTGTTTCGCCTTCGTAGATCATAGGTGTAGACATGGCAGTGGCTCCCGCACTGGTGCCTGCAATAATAATATCTTCGTAGGTGTAGCGTTCTTTCATGAGCTCCAGCACAGGAGTTCCGCCTAAAATAGATGTCAAGCGCAATTGGTCGCCACCTGTAAAAAGTATACCGGCAGCACGCTCCAAAATTTCGCAATACTCTTCGCTGCGGGCATCAGCCCTGCTCCTGACATCAATTACTTCCATATTGTTTACGCCCAGATCACGAAGTACTTCCTTGTATTCTTTAGCAAGTTCTTCGGGCAAGGTAGAGGCTGTGGGAACAATAGCCACCATTGGGTTTTCGCCCCGCAGCTCCTTTACAAAGTGTTTTAGAATTTCTTCCGTAATGAAGCCAATATTTTTATTTTGCTCCTCCTTCAGTTCAGCGCGACCTTTATCTTCAGACCCTCCAATGGCGAGCAGGCGTCCTTTGGGAATGGGTGCTTCTTTCTGAGGATCATGTTTTTTCACGTGTTTTCGCTTCGTCATGTTATTCCGTGGTATCAGTAAAACAAAAAATAATGTCAGTGAAAATAATATGGCTACATTTCAGCTCCAGCCGCTTTTCAGCCATATATATCAGGGTTTCTTGTAACTCTTTACTCGCACATATATGGTGTCGGCATTAGCTGGATTATCCTTAAACAAAACCCAGCCTTCTCTCATCGACTCCTTTGGAGCAAAAGGCAATTGCAGTTCTGCTGATTCTACTTCTTTTCCTCCTGTTTCGGTCCACACCTGAATGGTTACCTCTTCGGCTGTTTCTTTGCCTTTGTTCTCTACTGTTATATGGTACCGGTAAGGCTCCTTCTCCGACGGGTCGTGCTGGTAAAATACCTCCAGTTCAGGCTTTGGATTGTCTTCGGCCATATAGGCCTTGTAGCCGAGGTAAATTACTACTGCACTTATTAGCAGCAAGCTAAAACCAAACACCCCCCACTCCAGCACATTTTTATCGTCGTCGTCTTCTCGTTTACTTTTATTCATATAAAATTACCTGATTAACATCCTGCCAGCCGATGCGCCTAATGTTGAAATTACTCCCAGCACGATTACCTGGGAAAAAGCCACGAAAAAGCTTACATTCTGAAACCGACCGAAGAACCAGAGGCACATAGCCGATGCTGCCAGTGCAACCAGGTAACTTAAGCAGGTATCGAAGGCAACATTAAAGTTTCGTTGCCGGCTGTTACCTTTATCAGGTCCGTTTAGGGCGCTGTAATAAACGGCAATTAAACTGATAATCAATGATAAAAGGGCCATTAGCAGAATATGGAAAGGAGCAGACTCAATGGCGAGAACAACGACTTCCTCGGTCGGCGCTACGTTACCTCCCACTATAATAGCTCCGCACAAACCCAGAACCAGCAAACTAATTCGCATCGACCACCATGAACCCTGCTCATCCAGCTCCCGACTCTCGTCCTCGCCATTTGCTACGCCAAGCTGCGCAGTGCCAACCGAAACACCTATAGAAACCGCCATGGCCTCTATTATTGTTTTACCCATTATTTCGTCTAGCGTCATACCATCCAGCCTAACCCGGTTCAATACAAGCATGACCAGGAAAGAGAGAATAATGCCTATACCCATTTCTTCTACAGAATCTATAAAAATGCTTCGCCAGGTGGTACCGGCACGCATGCCCGCAAACCGGTTATACCCCAGCAAGAGCAGGTAAGTAGCCAACATAAGCAAGAGCAGTTGTAGCGGCGTAGCTGAAAAACCAGTCCACCAAACCTCCATGGTAAACAATACCGGGAAACTGAACAGAAGGCCCCCTATTATGCCCTGCCCATATTCCCGAAGCGATTTCTGAACTGGCCGTTTGTTTGTAAGCATACTCTCCTTAATTTTCTCAGGCACTTAATAAGGTAACCGTACAGAAAAGCCCGAGGTTATAAAATAGTCTGGGGCCGCGCTGTTTAGCCTTGTACCAAAAGAAGCATCTAGCTGCATATTCGGGCTTAGCAGAAACAAAATTCCGCCATCTGCCTGGTGCCCGGCTCTCTCGCCTTTTTCTTTGCTACCAAACACTTCTGCAAAAACGGTTAACCTTTCTGCTATTTCATAACTAACTGAGGCAGTGTAACCCGGCACCGAATTTCCCTCCGACCAGCCATGCACCAGGTTGTACGCAAAGTCAATTTTATCAGTAATCCCATGCGAAAAATTAAGCCTTACGTGCGGTTCCGGGCCTGATGGTCTGAACTGCCTGTTGCCCGTTGGCAACAACATCCTGAACAGGAGAGCCGCCTCTGGCCGCCATCCTTTCTCTTCCCAGAGCTTAGCTTTGGCTCCTATACTTAGCGGCCCCATTCCCTGCAGCTTTCTGCGCTCTACGGTTGTAATTACAGAGTCGCGGTAAGCAGCTAAAAACAGCAGTTCCACCTCCTTCAGCACTCCTACCCGCAGAAGCGCAGTAGGGTAAGCATGCGATTTTAGCTCCTGGCCTTCTTCCGTGTCTTTCTGAAAGAAAAAGCCTGTTTCGAGCTGTACTGTATGCAGCGGCACAATTGCCGATGACTCTGTTTGGTCTGGCCTGTCGGTTTTTAATTCCGGACGCTCCTCCTGCGCCCTTGCCTGCGTTGCTAATGCCAGCACCAAACCAGTGAGGAGCACCATCTTAAAAGTAAAAGAACCTGGCATAGCATTGCACATAAATTGGGATTGATAACTGCACCGCATATACGTAGATTAAAAAAAATGGCGTCCTGACTACCACTTTACTTTAAAAAATGGTTGTTTATATCTTGGTAGCGTACTTTTACTCATTCATTTTGGAAGGCAGAATAAGGCTTTACGATCCTAAGCCTGAAAAGACAACCTGCACCCGGCGAAGCAATTCTTTGAATAAAAATGCCCTTCCAGAAGCAAATAACCTGGCGCGTACACATATGGTTACGGTTACACCTAATTGTTTAGTGAAGGAGAAGAAATAAAAGGGAGGAAATGATAGATAAAGATAAGGGAGCCAGCTATCGGCATCTGCAAGCTAATTCTCATTTGCCAGCTCCCTTATCTGCACATGATCCAGACAACCTTTAGCACCCAACAAAAGGCTGCTTTCTCATGAGTTCAACATTATGCAGTTTTAGCAGACTTACTCATCCACACCTATCAACCTATTGTACACTCCGGGAGCTGAACTCAACCAACCAAAAGTTAGCCCCTTTATAAGTGCGTCTGCTTCACTGTTAAGAGCATATACGCGACTCCTAAAATTTGGCGAAAACTTAAAGCAAAAAAGTAACGGATGTTCGTAAAACCAGTTTTTATTCCCATTGCTCTACGTAGTTTTCGGTTCAGCTTCGGGTGTAAATATCTCCAATGTATTAATCTGCATTGATCGAAAAATATTTCTAATTATTAAAAATATTAAATATTTAATGTTTTAACTTAAATTTAATCCAGTTACTAATCTGCTTCCCCGCCTTAACATGCTGCAGGAGAGCAAAATGCAATTTAACCCCATGAATTGGCAAATTAAATAATTATATTTTACTTAGCTATTTCAGGATTTAAGTTATACAAACAGGCATTATTCTTGTAAACTATCCTGCATACCAATAAACATATCTCATGAAAAAATTATGGATAATGCTGCTCCTGGCAGCAACCGGGACCACTATGGCCTATGCCCAAACAGAACAGGGGAATATGGTCATTTCTGGAAGTATTGGAGGAAGCTTTTCCTCTAACAAAATCGAAGACATAGATTTTCCTGGAGGTTTTACGTCAAAATCAACAGGTATCAGGATACGTCCCTCTTTCGGATATTTTATTCAAGAAGGACTTGAAGTTGGGTTAAGCACACTAATCTACTTCTCAAAAAGCAACGATATGAATGGCGGAGCGGAACACGTATACCACAATAGGTCCTTTGGTTTTGCACCTTATGTACGGAAGTATTTTGTTTTATCAGATAAATTAATGGCACATGGTACTGGCAGCATCTCTGCAGATTTCAATTCTAACTGGGTAGAAAGACCATCTGATAAAAATTTAGAAAAAAATAAGTCAACCAGTTTAGGTGTGTTCCTCTATCCAGGCATTACTTATTTCGTTACTGAAAAATTAGGTATAACTGCTACCCTCGGGCAATTAGGCTATAAGCGTGATATTCCTAAAAAAGGAGAAGGCAGAGTTGTAAATCAGAATATTATTGCTGATGTAAGTCTAAACAGCCTCACTCTTGGTATAAATTATTTCATAACACGGTAACCGGAAGATGCATGAAAAGACTCATTCTATCTATATCGCTTTTACTCGTAAGCACCGCAGGAGTCTTAGCGCAAACATCAGCCGGCACAATGAGTATATCAGGAAGCGGCAATTATAAAGAGGACAGATTAAAGGAAACAAGTGAAACAGAAGTTTATTACCAAAAATCAAAATATATTTCCAAAAATCTGCAAATCAGTTCTAGTGTAGGATATTTTATTATGGATAATATTGAAGTAGGTATAACAGGCACTGCCTCCCAGTATAGATCTATCAATCATTTTGAACGTCAAGATACTAGTTTAATATTTAATAGTTATAATAGCTTAGGCAAGACTATTACAAACAATTATGCTGTTGGGCCTTTCGTACGCAAATATTTCTTCTTAACAGAACGTTTGGCTTTAACTGCTACTTCTAATTTAATTTACGCATTTTCTTCTGCCAGAACTACTCTCGAGTATACAACTTCGCGAGGAGAAGAATATGAAAATTCTTCTGAAGGTCCCAAAAGTAATTGGCTTACAGTAGATCTAAGTGCTGGAGTTAGATACTTTGCAAGTAGTAAATTTAGTGTTAACGCTGGTTTAGGTGGAATTTATTACAACAGAAGCAGCAGGAAAGAAAATAAAACAACAAATGAAGGCATATCTTACGTTCGGAAAGATATGGGTAATAACGGCGGTATAAGTTTTTCTCCCCAATACATAAACCTCGGCCTTAGCTACTACTTTGGCGGTAACTAAATGTCCCATTATAAAGAAGGCCCGGTGCTACAACTAGCACCGGGCCTTCTTATTTTAAAGAGCTCCTCCCCTACCAGCCACTGGCCAGTACGTCGGCAATGTGCATGGTTTTGATGTTCTTTTTCTGTTTCTGGATATAAGCCTCCAGGTGCATCAGGCAGCTGGTGTCGGTCGAGAGAATGTAGTCGGCTCCGGTAGCCAGAGCATTCTCTACTTTCTGCTCGGCCATGGCTACCGAAATAGACTCGAATTTTACGGCAAAGGTACCGCCAAAGCCGCAGCAGGTTTCGTTATCTTCCATTTCTACCAATTCCAGCCCCCGCACACTTTGTAGCAAGGCTCTTGGCCCTGCTTTAATGCCGCACTCGCGTAAGGCGCTGCAGGAGTCGTGGTAGGTGGCTCTGCCCAATAAGGAGGCATCCGGAAACGAAGTAACACCCATTACGTCAGTTAGAAACTCAGTGAACTCATACACTTTTTTCTGCATGGAACGATACTTCACCAACTTCGACGATTTTACAAAAATATCCTGATAGGCATTTCGGACCATGCCTACACATGAGGCAGAAGGTGCTACTATGTACTCTGATATATCACTCGAAAAATCGTCCAGAAACTTATTGGCTACTTCCCGTGCCTCATCGAAAAAGCCTGCATTAAAGGCAGGTTGCCCACAACAAGTTTGCCCCGCGTTATAGTGTACATCACAACCAAGGCTTTCCAGCACCTTTACCATGTTCATACCAGTTTCGGGATAAAGCTGGTCTACAAAGCACGGAATAAATATATCTACTACTACTCTTCTTCTTGCCATAGTTATAAGAAAATAACGCCAGATTGGGCCATGGCCTCATCAAACGCCTGCTTGTTCAAGCCCAAATTTAAACCAATATTCTCAAAGTAGGTTACTAAATTTTCAGTAGGCATGTTCCCTACCAGTTCGTCTTTGGCCATAGGGCAACCTCCAAAACCACGCAAGGCCCCATCAAATCTTCGGCAACCGGCAGCATAAGCGGCCACTACTTTTTCCTGCCAGTTGTGTGGTGCCGTGTGCAAGTGTGCTCCAAACTCTATACCCGGAAAGGCAGGAATTAAACTACTGAAAAGCCTGGTGATATTCTCTGGATCGGCAACGCCAATAGTGTCGGAAAGCGAAATGGTACTAACCTGCAAGTGGTGCAATTGCTCCACAAATTCGGTAACAGTTTCAGCACTCCAGGGGTCGTTGTAAGGATTGCCAAAGCCCATAGAGATATACACAACCAAGGTTTTGCCTTTTTGCTGGCATAGCTCCTGCATCTGGGCTACATCCTGCAAAGCCTCCGCAATGCTTTTGTTCGTATTTCGCTGCTGAAACGTTTCCGACACCGACAATGGAAAACCAAGGCAATCTATCTGTTGGTACGCAGCAGCCTCTGTGGCTCCCCGTAAGTTGGCTACTATCGCTAGTAATTTAGAGGTAGAGCCCTTTCTTTGCAGTTGTGCCAGCACCTCTGCCGTATCGCGCATCTGCGGAATAGCCTTTGGCGACACAAAACTACCGAAATCTATGGTATCGAACCCTACCTGTAGCAGGGCGTTAAGATAGGCAACTTTTGTTTGAGTAGGAATAAACTGCGGCAGCCCCTGCATCGCATCCCTTGGGCATTCTATTAACTTCATATTCTTCACACCTTATGCGGATACTTCCTGCACGTAAAAAAAACTTTACCTTGCATGTACGTGCTGGCGCAATACTAGATATTTATTTTCACGTAAAAGCAAGCCTAGTAAAGTAGTAGCGTTTTTTGCCTCCGGAAGGTCTTTTTCATTATAAAAATCCGGATTTAACTGGTCATGCATTATTAAATTGCTTTATAAAGAAAATTTAAGTTATATATTGTACATCATCATAGCGTTCACTAAAAATTAAGAATGGGATTATTAATCACCTATTTACTTGTCGCGTTGTTTTTTTCTTTTTTATGCTCCATACTTGAGGCGGTGTTGCTGAGTATTACACCCTCGCATGTGAGCATTACAACAAGCCAGAATCCTGCGCTAGGTAAAGCCCTGCAAGATTTCAAGGATAATGTAGATAAACCCCTGGCAGCCATACTCACCTTGAACACCTTTGCCCATACCATTGGAGCGGCCGGTGTAGGTGCCCAGGCGCAGGTTATCTGGGGCGAAGAATACCTGTCGGTTATTTCAGGTGTACTCACTATCATTATCCTTATCTTTTCGGAAATCATTCCTAAGACGCTTGGAGCAAATTATTGGAAGCAGCTTACTCCTTTTACAGTACGTGCGCTTAAAGTCATGATTTATTCGCCGCTTTACCCTATCATTATTTTGTCGCAGTTTATTACCAAACGACTTAAAAAAGACAAAGATCGCAGTGTACTTAGTAGGGCCGACTTTACGGCTATGGCAGAACTAGGCATAAAAGAAGGCATTTTTAAAGATAGCGAGTCGCAAATTATTCGAAATCTGCTGCGTTTTAACAACATACTCGTGCACCACATCATGACTCCGCGCACCGTCATAAAAGGAGCCCCCGAAGACATGACGCTGAATGAGTTTTTCAAGCAAACCACTAGCCTGCGGTATTCTCGCATTCCGGTGTACACTGATAACCTGGACCATATTACCGGCTTTGTATTGAAAGACGAAATTTTACATAAACTGATCCAGAACCAGGGTAATCTGCCCCTAAAGAGAATAAAGCGCGAAATCCAGATTGTGCCTGCCTATATGCCCATACCAACCTTATTTAACCGGCTGATGGAGCAAAAGGAGCACGTAGCGCTGGTAATAGATGAGTACGGAGGCACAGCAGGAATTATTACCATGGAAGATATTATAGAAACGCTACTTGGAATGGAGATAATGGATGAAATGGACGATGTAGCCGACTTACAAAAATGGGCCCGAGAAAACTGGAAAAAGCGATCGGTTAGATTAGGCATCCGACAGGATGATCCGGAAGAGTAGCAGACAATCCGCTTCTTTTAATA
This sequence comes from Pontibacter sp. 13R65, assembly GCF_047525655.1. NCBI lineage: Bacteria > Pseudomonadati > Bacteroidota > Cytophagia > Cytophagales > Hymenobacteraceae > Pontibacter > Pontibacter sp. 13R65. Next base: position 5,497 of record NZ_JBLIQL010000030.1, on the reverse strand, counting down.
AACTATTACATTAGTCTCTATTCCGATGCCTGCCTCTGATCTACGTTTTGTCCTTGTCCGAGAAAGCAGCAGCAGGTTTTTACCTGCCATTCAAACGCTGTATGAGGCGGCCTTTCCCGTGGAAGAGCGCAGAAGGTTTGAGCAATTAATTAACCTGCTGCAGGAGCCTCTTATGCACCTGCAGGCAGTAGTGCAACAGAATGTTTTGGCTGGCTTTCTGATTTATTGGGAATTAGATAATAACCTTTTTCTGGAGCACCTGGCAGTAAAACCACAGCTCAGGGGGCAAGGCGTGGGCCAGCATATTCTGCAATGGCTTCTGCAGCTTGCTTACGATAAACAAGTATTGCTGGAGGTTGAAAAGCCTACTACTAATCTGGCACAGAAAAGAATCCAGTTCTACCAAAGAGCAGGGTTCACTCTTCATGCTCATTTTAACTACCAGCAGCCACCCTATGAACGCAATGGGCAGCCGGTTCCTCTCCTGCTTATGAGCAAACAAGCAATTAATACAACAGAACTAAGCCAGATGGCAGCCCTCATCAGAGAAAAAGTATACGAAGCATTTTACTCCTGAGGCCGCACTGTGGAGACAGGTGCACTGTAGAAAGCCTCCATTGCTTTACCTGCTTAAAGAACTTTTATAAAAGCTGTTGCAGTTGCCTTACATTTCCACTTGTCTGCAAAATGCAAAATCTTAACTTTGTAAAAGAGCAGCTCTTAACGCAGCTGCTCTTTTACAATATTCACCTTTTTTAATGCTACCTAGCTAGTTACCGCATGGCCCAGCCATTTTCGATGCAGCCCCTCAACCCTTTTGAGGATTTTCAGTCCCCGCTAACGCTTTTCGAACTGCACCAGCAGATTCGGGAAGAGCTGGAACTGTCTTTCCCGGACAGCTATTGGGTAGTGGCCGAAATTGCCCAGGTAAACGCAGACCGTAGCAAAGGCCACTGCTACCTTACCCTGGCCGACAAAGGAGATAACCCTCGCGGACAGATGCTGGCGCAGGCTCGGGCCACCATTTGGAGTGCTCGCTACCAGATGCTGGGAAGGTATTTTCAAGAAAAAACAGGGCACCCCTTAAAGGCCGGATTAAAAATCCTTCTTCAGGCCAAGGTAAGGTTTCATGAGCTCTATGGCTTGAGCCTCGATATACAAAACATAGACCCTAATTATACAATTGGCGACCTGGCACGGCAACGGCAGGAAACTATCAAAAAGCTTGAAGCAGAAGGCTTGCTGGCTGCTAACCGGGAGCATGTGCTTTCGCAGGTGCCACAGCGCTTGGCGGTTGTCTCCTCTGCCACGGCAGCCGGCTACCAAGATTTTATTCACCAGCTACAGCACAACCCTTTTGGCTATAAATTTGCCACCACGCTTTTTCCGGCTTTGGTGCAAGGCAACGAGGCTCCGGCCTCAGTAGCGCGGGCTATGCAATTAATAACCCAGTACCAGCACCAGTTCGATGCCTGCATTATTATCCGTGGAGGAGGTTCGCAAACTGATCTCAGTTGCTTCGACGACTATGCTATTGCGGCTGCGATAGGCCGCTCTCCCCTACCTGTACTCACTGGCATAGGCCATGAGCGAGATGAGAGCATTGCAGACCTGGTGGCACATACTAGGCTCAAAACACCTACTGCCGTAGCTAATTTCCTGGTAGAGCGCTTACGTGCCTCCGAGGAAGAGGCAGAGAGCCTGATGGACAGCATCAGGATGTTTTCGGCACAGCTGCTAAAGATAGCAAACGAAAAGCTGGAGCGCCAAAGTCTTAAACTCTCGCACAATACAAACGATTTTTTGCAGGAGGCTAACGCGCGGCTGGAACAACTTTCTAAAGGCTTGCTGATTAAGCAGAAAAATTACCTGGAAGCGCAAAAGCATCGCACAAATAACCAAGAGCGCGATATAAGAGCCACCACCAAAGAACAGCTGCACAAGCAGGAAAAAAACATGAGCCACCTTACAATGTGCGTAGAAGGCAAAAGCCAGCGCTACCTGCACATGAAAGAGCACGAACTTAACACCCTGGTCCACTGCCTAGAAACAGAGGCTAAAGCCGGTCTGAAGCAGGTAGAAATCAAGTTTGGAGGTAAGTCGGAGCAACTGAAGTACCTGACAAGGCAAAAGCTGCAAACGCAGCATCACAGGTTGCACCTGCTGGACCTGAGCATTAAGGCAAATGACCCGGAAAAATTGCTCTTAAAAGGTTATACTTTAACTTTGCTGAACGGAAAAATAATTAAAAGTGCAGGACAGCTAAAACAAGGCGACGTTGTAGAAACCAAATTGAAGGATGGCATTGTGCACAGCATGATTGTAAATGTAGATAAAGACGATGAATAAGGAAATAAACAACATGACCTACCGCGAGGCCACCAAGGAGCTGGAGGAGATACTGCGGGCAATAGAAAACGACTCGGTAGATGTAGATGAACTAACGCTGAAAGTACAACGCTCCTCTCAGCTTATTAAGTTATGTAAAGAGAAGCTCCGCAGTGCAGAACTCGCCATAGACCAAGTGTTTAATGAAGAAAACTGTGAGCAGCCTCAGAAATCGGCCAAACCAGAAGCACAGAGCAACGGCAAACTTTTCTAAGTTGTTCACTACACAAAAAAGAGCCGGTACCTTTCATGAAAGGTACCGGCTCTTTTTTGTGGTTGCTTAACCTACATTAAATAACATGCTTCTGCTGTATTTTCTGAAGCTGTACCAGTCGTCGGAGCAATCTCCTTGCTTGTTCGCTGGTATCTAAGTGGTACTTTGCCACAGAGGCTGAGTTGCCTATTTTTACAGTATACGCTTCGCGTGGCATGGCCTTAAAGATGTCTTCATCACCCCAATCGTCGCCTACAGCCATTATAAACTCAGGAGAATACATGTTCAGCCAATGAGCAGTTGCTCTGCCTTTGTTCACCTCCTGTGCTTTTATTTCAACGGCCATTTGTCCATCCAGCACCTGCAGGTTGCTGTTATCAGCCAGGAAGTTTAGGTGGTTTACTAACTCACGAGCCCGGAGGTCACCTAAACCAGTTTCTACCCGGCGATAGTGCCAAACAAGTGAATAATCCTTTTCTTCTATAAACGAGCCTGGCGTACGGTCTACATACATGTCCAGTATAAGGCGGATATCAGATTTCCAGGTATCCAGCAAACTCATCATGGTTCTCCAACCTTTGTCGCGTTCCTTAATCCAAACACCGTGCTCCGCAATAATATCCAGGTTCAGCTCACCTAGCCACTCCTGCATATGATCTTTATCACGGGAGCTTACAATTACAACCCTGTTTTTCTGGCTGGCGCTCAGGCTGCTCAACAACTGAAACAACTCTGCATCCGGCTTCATGCTGGAAGGATCTGCCTGATAATCCATCAGGGCGCCATCATACTCCAGGAAGAAGAGACGGGTGCTGGCGTTCTGGTAAGCATCGCTCATTTCCTGGAACGTGGCCTCATCCAGGTAGCTGGTGGCCATAGACATCTGTTTGATCTTTACATAAGACAAACGGTCCATGTAAATACTTACCCAATGATGAATGTTATATCGTTTCAGGGATTCCTGCATGCGGCTCATGCAAGCTTTCTGGTCTTCTTCCGGCATGGTCAGTGCCTTGTGCATAGAAGAAACTACCTGGTTAATATCATTTGGATTTATTAGTATGGCTTCAGATAATTCTTTAGAAGCACCTGCCATTTCGCTCAATATAAGTACTCCCGGATCTTCGTGCTTGCTGGCTACATATTCTTTGCAGACCAGGTTCATGCCATCGCGCATAGGTGTAACCAGCGCCACATCGGCCATACGGTAAAATGCAGATAGTGTCTCAATTGGGTACGAGCGGTAGAAATATTGAATCGGGTTCCAGGTAATGCGGCTGTAGCGACCGTTGATGCGGCCTACCAACTCATCCACCTCCTCTTTCAGTTCCTTGTATTTCTCTACAGCATCTCTGGAAGGCACTACCAGCATAACCAGCGTTACCTTTTCGTGAAACTCCGGATACTGCTCTAAAAACAGCTCAAAAGCACGCAGCCGTTGCGGTATACCTTTAGAATAGTCGAGGCGGTCTATTGAGAGTACTATTTTCTGGTCGCTGAGGTTGTTGCGGTATACTTTCTCCCGCTTTTTCACTTCCTCAGAGTTGGCAATCTCAGCATACTTATCGTAGTCAATTCCCATCGGGAACGAATCTACCAGCAGCGAACGGGCTCCCATGTTTATCCAGCCGTGCATGCTCCCATGCCCCAGAATACGGTTAACCGAACTTAGGAAGTGGCGCATGTCGTCGTATGTGTGAAACCCCACAAGGTCTGCTCCTACCATGCCGTCCAGGATTTCTTTACGCCATGGCAACAAACGAAACACTTCGTACGAAGGGAAAGGTATGTGCAGGAAAAAACCAATGGTAGCATCCGGCAACCTTTCGCGCAGCATGGAGGCCAATAACAACAACTGGTAATCGTGTATCCATATGGTATCTTCCGGCTCAGCCATTTCCAGGATCACATCGCAGTACTTTTGATTTACGGCCACATAGGTCTCCCAAAGCTGCTGGTCGTAGACCGCATACTGACTGAAGTAATGGAAAGTAGGCCACAGTGTTTCGTTGCTAAACCCTTCGTAGAACTCCTTTATTTCGGTTTCAGTTAAAAAAACGGGGTGCATGTTCTCATCATGAAGCTCCACCGCAATCTGCTGCTGCTTCTCAGGGTTTTCCACCACCATGCCCGGCCAACCAATCCAGAGGTTGTCGTCTTTTTTGTAGATAGAGCCTAACCCGGTTGCTAAACCGCCCTCGCTGGGTTTATAGGTCATCTTTCCTTCTTTTTCCTGCAGCTTTACAGGAAGTCTGTTTGATACAATGATCAGTTTTGCCATGTGCTCTAGAAATTGTACTCAGGCAACTTTAGGCGCGTTTGCAGGTGCTAAACACTACCCCTAAGAGTCTGGAATATTTTATTTAAATTTAAATCAATATTTAAGTAAAATCTGTAGTACCTGTTCGTCTGTTTATTAGTTATTGCTTACGTAGCAGACTCTTTTTGTGTTTTATTTATATATAAAATACGCTATGGTTAATTTTACAACCAAAACTTTAATTTAACAATAATATTATGAAATATAAATCAAAAGCGTATCCTGAGGTGTCCTGATAGTAGCATCTAACTTGAAATGGCAAAAACAGACTATTAAGAGCTATAAATAAATGTTTGTGTTCTTAAAAATTAACTCAGGTGCTGCAAGCAGGGTTCCGTTATTCTACGAGTTAAAAGTCCACACAAGCGATCGTTAGTTCTTACATCTTTGAAATGGTCTTTCTCAGTAGATTAATTTCACTTCCTAAGGTGCTCAACTTTTTCTTAAAAAAACGTGAACTCGGGAATTAATTTGGTTTAAGACAGGCATTTGCGCAACAAAAAAGGCTAAGGATTAGGTAGAAATATTGTCCGATGTTTCACCTAACTCCTTAGCCTTATGCACTTTATCATAGA